>JAUWEG010000062.1 GCA_030608385.1 Candidatus Heimdallarchaeota archaeon | reverse complement strand
ATCATCAAAACCATTGGAACTGGAAAATTTACCTTTCAATCCTTTTATAAGAACTTCATTAAATGAATGATGAGTATCAATATTATACCAGTGCCTTCGTATTGAGTCCTGTTCAAAATGTAATTTAATAAATGCTTTAAGAAAATATTCAGCAGAATGTGTGCTTGTAATTCCATGAATACCACATTTAGTCAGAAGTACACGAACATAAGATTCAGCTTCGATTTTTTCAAGCTTGCAGAGAAATTTCTTCAAATCATCTGAAAAATCACCATTCTTTAGTACCTTGTATTTACCATTTCTGGGATTATTATACTGTTTCAAATAAAATTTAGCTAATTCTAAGATATTCTGAGCTCCATTTTCATTCAAGATTCCAAAGATGTTATTCATGTTCGACATATCGTCAATAAGAAGTTTTATCCAGTCACTGGAATTTAAAGTAGTATCAATTCCTGTTTTCTTAATTGTGTTTCTCAATAATTCTGATTCTTTGAAACATACTTCAAATACATGCGCTAGATGTTCTTTAATTGTTAATTTATCTATTAATATTCCTTTTTGGCAGCTGTATTTATTCTTAACGAATTCTGAAATGAAGCAGGTTTTGTTCTTCTCACTGTAATCAAATTCTTGAATATACTTGTTCTCTTTGCTTAATTTCTGTATTGTTTTCTTGATATTTTTGATATTTTTTAATTCCTCTTGAATTTCTAATTTTAGATCATCTAAGCTAACTTGTTTACAGTCTTTTTCTCCCTTTGACTCAGCTTCCATTGTTACTACTTAATTATATTATAATTGAAATGGTTTATAAACTAAAGAAAATTGGGAAAATAATTGGTAATTCATTCTAATGGAATAAAAAGAAATTAGTTAGGAGCATATTTACAGTTCTTGCAGAATCTTGTTTTTGTTTTCTTCTATTTTCTTTTTAATCTGTTCCGTTAAATTTCCTCCATGAGCGTCTATTGTAACAGTCAAAGGACCAAATTCATCAGCTTCGAAAACCCAGAGTGATTCTGGCATTCCCAGTTCTTCATACCAAAAAACATCCTTTACTTGTTTAATTCGTTCAGCTGCTAATAGAGCTGCACCTCCAGTAAAGTAACCATAGATACAAGTTTCTTCTTGGCATGCTTTTGTTGTTCTTGCACCCATTCCTCCTTTTCCAATGATAATTCCAGGTTGAAAAGTTTTGATAAACTCATCTTGGAAGATTTCCATTCTTGCTGAGGTAGTTGGGCCAGCTGCAACAACAGTCCATTCTCCTTGCTCATTCTTCTTCATTACAGGACCACAGTGAAAGAGTCCTATACCTTTGAAATCAACAGGTGGTTGTTTTCCTTCTTTATGTAACTCCAGAGCTTTCAAATGAGCTTCATCACGCGCTGTGACAATAGTCCCTGTGACATAAACTACATCCCCTATTTTGATTTTCTTTAGTTCTTCAGAGGGTATTGGAGTAGTTAAGTGATATTCCATGAGGGCCGACCTCTATTCATATTCTTTAACTTTTCGAAGAGGACTTAACATTCAGATAATTTTCCAGTCAAAAATATAAACAAGCTATTCAATAATATAACAACTGAAGTGAATTAGTTGACATCAATAACTGACATCATCAATTCTGTGGCTCAACATATTAAAGAAGCAAATAATGTTGTTATATTCACTGGAGCAGGAATTAGCGTTCCTAGTGGTGTTCCTGACTTCCGTTCTCCAGGAGGACTGTGGGATAAATACGACCCTTTTGAGGTTTCTACACTAAAAGCTTTCAAGAAAAAACCAGAAAAAGTCTGGGAGTTTTTTAGAGACTTGTATGAAAACTTTGGAGTTACTGAACCAAATATTGCCCATTATGCTGTAACTGAAATTCAAGAGATGTTTGGAGAAAATAAGATTCACATTGTCACTCAGAATATTGATAGCTTACATACCAAAGCAGGTTCTAAAAATGTTTATGAAGTCCATGGAACTGCAGAGATGATGCATTGTATAAAGTGCTCTTTTGAAGAGTATTTGGATGAAGATAAGCATTTGAAAGTTTTACCTTATCCTGAATGTCCAAAATGTGGAAAACCTCTGAAACCTAAGGTAGTGCTTTTTGAAGAGCTCTTGGATCCATCAATTATGCGAGAAGCTATGAGAATAGCAGTTAAAAGTGATATAGCAATAGGAATAGGAACAAGTTTAGGAGTTTTCCCTGCTGCAGATGTAATGTTAGCTCCACCTCCTTCTACTAAAAAAGCTATCTTTAATTTGACTCCTACATTTTATGATCACCTTATTCATTATAGGGTACGAGGAGATGTTATTGAAACATTACCTTGGTTAGTAGAAGCTTTGAAGAACGAGGAAGAGTAGTTCTTCGTTTTTTTCTTTAGCTATTTTCAATTACATACAGAAAGTTTAAAGCTAAGATCCTTTATGCTCTTTCTATAATAGGGAAACAAAAAATAAGAATAGCTACTTTTGAAAAGAAACAAAAAGAAAAAGAGAAGAAAGAAGATTTACCTTCTTCTTCTGATGAAGTAAAAGGCGAACAACCCGAGAATACTAAACAAAGCCCAACTGGTTCTACGGGTAAACTCGAAGTTGCTGAGGGCGACACTGAAAGCAGTTAAGTCGTATTTTTCTATATTTAAAGAAGTTAGAGCCAAAGGACTTAAAGACAGAGTAGTTGTCTCTTTATAGATAGGTAGACCGATATCGTTAGCGAATACCCAGAGATACTGTTTCATACCATCGACAGAAAAAGGTATATCATACGCGCCTATACCATAATCATAATAGAGAAAGGTTATTGTTCTCTCATGTGGATCTATAGTGACATTCTTCACTGCTGTGTCTGTTCCTTTATAATTGCTAATCCACTCATTAGAACCATCTATCCTATACGTGGTTACATCTATGAGAGTTAGGTTGATAGGGTAAAAGTCCCAGCAAGTAATCCTATCAACATAAATGGGATTTCCAGTAACTATAGGAGATTGTAAATCGAAATTAACATAATATCGCTTATAAGTGACTGTACCTGTGTCATAATAGTCTGTTCTCTCCAAAGTTACATTCATTATAATGGTGGTATTAAGTGTAAATGTCCCAGCCTTTTCTAATATAGCTAGGAAGTTCCCTCGTGCAGTATGCCATCTACTAACCTCTGAAGTAAAGGTAGCTTGTAAATCTAATATCACATTCTTCTCACTAGCATCAGTGACATTCAGATAAGGATTGACTACATCTATAATCTCGTTAGTCTCTATCTTAATTAGCTCCACATATTCTTCCCCATTAGCAAAATCTTGTTTGTCGATGACTGTATAATCATAGGTTTCTGCACCAGTATATTCCCAAGTATCATCGACAGATAACTCCACGATAGGACCAGCTTGAACAGATGTCAAGGTAAAAAGCATCAACAGACCCAAAATAAAGATAGTTTTTGTTTTCATCAAATACATACTTAGTAAGTATAGATATAAATACTTTTATTTTCAGAAACCTCTCAGGTTTTTTCTTTATAAAAGTGTATCCAGCATGAATTAAGCCTACCAGAACCAGAAGAAACATAATACCAGAGTAAACAAGCAATGCTACTAACTTTTGTTACACTATTTACAAGTAGTCTAAACAGAGCAGCTGGGTTCCATAGCTAGAAACATAGAGTATGTTACAGTTACCATCTAGTAGAAGCTTTACAGAATAAAGGTGAGTAGTTTTTCGTTTTTTATTTCGTTGTTATTTTCATATTACCCTACAGAAAGTTTAAAGTATTGAAAATAGTAATTTAATGTCGTAAGGTTGATTTGTATGTCTTTTGAAGAAAACAAGCAATATGAAGAAGAAAAGAAGGAAGAAAGTCAGTTCACAAGTGAACTACAAGACGCTATTGAAGAACAGAGAGAAGAAATTGAAGAAGAAGAAATTGTCAAACAGGAACCAGAGCCTGAACCTGAACAAGAAGAAGTCAAAGAAGAGACAGTAGCTCCTGTTAAAGCTGCACCCCCCGTAGAGGAGAAGAAGAAAAAAGAAGAAAGAATATCTTATTCTCACATCGATGTAGATTTATGGCGCACAAAAATGCATAAAGAAGAGTGGGGTATCAGACTAGATGCTCAAAGAGCTCAAAAAGATAGACAATGGACTAGAGATATGGATGCTATTGGAACTGTAAAAGTTGATGGAGAAGATTATGGACTGCTCGCAATCAGAGAAAATCTTTGGAAAGGAAAAGATCCTCTCGAGAGAAGATTTGTTATGAAACTCTTTTCGCCAAGCGGTTATTGGAGAGCGAGCATTGAAAGATTACAAGGTGAGAGTTTTGCTAATTCTCATGCTACTAAAGAACCATGTCCAGCGTATGTTTGTATTTTCAAGCATACACGTAACTTGTTTAGAATTCGAAGGCTATCTCATTTTCCACGTTTCCAAGGTCAGATCTTTGGTTTCAGTTATTTAGATGAAAACGATATATTCCAGTCATTTGTCATTGATGATAAAAGACTTAGATTTGGATCTGATTGGGTAATAAAAAATATTCATAATAAAGTTATAGCAAAAATAAATGGAAAGTTTTTAAATGTTGGCGGAAGGTTCAAAATCGACATATTTGAAGAGAAATTAGCCAAAGATAAAACTTTTTACAACATGTTAATACTATTCAGTTCAACTCTTAGATTCTACAGAAATATAAAGAAGAACATAAAGAAGTCACTTAAAGAATTGAAAATTTCAGACACTGAAGTAAAACTTGATGATAGTGAATCAAATCTCTATCTCAACCCAAGGAAGCTCGCAATTTAGCTTCTCTTTTATATTTTTCTTTTTTTTACTCAAGTGTTCAGATTCTTTAATTAATAGCCTTTTTATATTTAAAACTAGTATTTAAACTAGAGGAAGAATAATGCCTACAGAAGTTAAGATATTCTTTAGAGTAGCTTTTGATCTTATTCTAGAATCAAATCAAAAAATAGAGGATAGAGAATTATTAACCTACCTAAAAGCTAATCCAAAGAAAGAAAAGGAATACAGGGCATTACCAATAAATTATTTCAAAATCATTCAAATTCTTGAAAAAAAGAATATCAAAATTAATTCATCCATTTTACAAGATACAAGCTTATCTCATGTTTACCAAAGTAAATTCAAAGTGAGACTGGAGTTAAGAGAATATCAAGAACAAGCTTTAGATGAATTTCTACAAAATGATGGTAAAGGCATCATTATTTTACCAACTGCAGCAGGTAAAACCATTATTGGATTAAAAGCTATTGAAAAGCTAAAACAAAAAACAGTTATTGTTGTTCCGACTAAGAACTTACTCTACCAATGGATAGAGCACTTGAAGAAATATTCTTCTCTTACTCGTGACATGATTGGTCAACTTGGAGACCAGATAAGAGAGATTAAAGAGATTACAGTAACAACTTATGATAGTGCAAGATTAAACATTAATCTACTAAGAAAAAATTTCAATTTTATCATTCTAGATGAAGCACATCATGCAGGAGCAAAAGAAACACTCAAAGTGCTTAGAGGCTTACCTTCAGCTTATCGCTTAGGACTAACCGCAACACCAGATCGATCTGATCGAGGAGAAGAACGTCTATACAAATTAATTGGGAGTCCAATTAAGGTTGCTAGTGTTTCAGACCTTTCAAAAAAAGGATTTGTAGCGGAATATGAACAAATGGCCATAAAAGTTCCTTTAGATGAAGAAGAAAGAGAAACCTATGATAAGCTCATGGCAACATACAGAGATTATCTCCGAAAAAGGAACATTCAGATTAGAACTCCTGAAGATTATGAAAGATATCTCATTTTCAGAGTAAATCAAGACCATGAAGCAAAAGAAGCTTTAGATGCTCATCGCTTGGCAAGGAATCTTGTTTTTTCATCAAAGGCAAAACTGAGTAAAATCGAGGAAATTCTAGTAAAACACCAAGAGGACCATATAATTATTTTTTCAGAGTTTAATGATATGGTATATGATATCAGTCGAAGGCATTTAATTCCAGCAATCACTCATGAAACAAAGAGTGCTGAACGCAGTGATATACTACGAAAATTTAGCAGAGGTACTTACTCTAAGATAGTTACTGGTAAAGTTCTTGATGAGGGGTGGGATTGTGGAAATGTAAATGTTGGAATAATAGTAAGTGGAACAGGACAAGCAAGGCAATTTATTCAAAGATTAGGAAGAATTCTACGACCAAAGGAAGGAAAAGCTATCCTCTATGAGCTTGTTACACCAGAAAGTCTTGAGACTGGAACGGTCAGAAGAAGAAAACAAAGTGATGTGATCTAATGAGAATAGCTTTATCTGATTTGGAACATGAAATAAGGGGAACTGGAAACAATACTGTGTTTGTTCCAATTTTCTTACAAGCAGAAGAACGAAACAAAGTTCTTGCTTATATTCAATTTCTTGAAAAAAACTTAGGAAGAAAGAAATCAGAAGTATTATTCGAAATTGTTGAAGATCTTTTTCCATCTTATAAGATAATCAAATCTCTAAATGTATCTTCTGCGAGGTTTTATAATTATTATTCTAAATCAACAGACGAGATTATAGGGGTTAGAAAAACAAAAGAACCTAAGAAACCTGGTAGTGACATCACCTCATTTATTGTCGATAGTGTTTCTAATAAAAACGCCATTTCTAGTATGACTCCAGCTCAGTTTCGATCCAAAGTATATGAAACTGTTACCAAGAAACAAAATAGTTTTGTTACCAATGAATTAAGAGAGGAAATAGTCAGCAAAATTGAACAGGAGCTGGGAATTCCTGCCTTATCTCTTGACAAACTTCTGTATAGAGATATAGATTCTGAAAGAGTGCTTCTGAAAAATGAAAATGTGGATCCTTTGCAACTAATCAAATATTTTAATTATGACACGATTGAAACTATCTTGTGTTTTTCAACAGATTTTCAAATGCGAATAAAAAAATTACCAGGATATCTAGCAAAAAAAATCATCTATCTCTCAAAGAAAAATTATGTTTTTACTGACATAATTCTTGAAGAAGATGGCTACAAAATTACAATTCATCCCCCATTAGAACTTTATACTGAGCAGGGGGGGTGGGGGAAAAACATTGCTAATGTCGCTACATATATTCTAAGAGTATTATTGCGAGAAGAAATAGCTTTCCAAATTAATGCTATTGTTAAACCAAGAAACAGAAAGGCAAAGTTTTCACTTAACTCATCTGAATTACCACTGCTTCCTACCTTCAAAGCAGATGAGGATGATGGAATCAAATTCAGACCGGAAATAGATTCTAAAGTGGAAAATCAATTCTTAAAAACTTGGAGAAATTATCATGGTTGGAAGGCAACTCCTGAACCTGAAGCTATAATTATCGGAAAAAAAATGTATGTTCCAGATTTTCTATTACAGCGAGGGGAAAAAACACTTTATTTAGAGATTGTTGGTTTCTATACAACAAAATACATCTTGAAGAAGAAAAAACAGATGGAGGAGTTAGATAAAGTAGATATAAATATCATCTATGTTATTGATGAAAGTCTTAAAACCCATTTCACAGAAGAGAGAAAAATCAATCATATATTCTACACTGGAATAAGGATACCTAACAATGAATTAAGTCAACTATTAGAACAACACTATTCAGATTTTGAAGAGAGACTTCCTGTTTTTCAAGCGATAATAACAGAAGTAGGAAGGGAACTTGACAAGAGTAAAAAGAGTATAACTCTCAATGATTTGGATACAAGGTTTAATGCTTATTCAACAGATGAAACAACCAAGATACTCTCTTCCTCAGAAGTGGATAAAATACTTAAAGAATTTAGCTTGACATTTTTAACAAGTTATGGATTGGTTCACTCTGAAGTTTTTGACACTGTTCGGAAGCATATGAAATCTATCGGTAAGTCATCTCTTCTAGCTTTAAAAGACCAATTCCCTGAGTTCAAAGAGGCTTTAATAGCAATTTGTCAACATATAGGTTGTACTGTTAAATGGAAATCAATTGATGAAGTAGAAATTTCTTTGGACTAGAATCCTTTTATGAGATTTCAATCGAAAAACTCTTTTAAGTCAAATTGTATTTGTAATCAATGCAAGACAAAATAGCAATTATTGGAGGGTCAGGAGTCTATGGGTTATTCAGGAAAGCCAAAAAAGTTTCTGTGAAAACTCCTTATGGTAAAGTAGATAATATATCTAAAGTTAAACATAAAAATCAAGAAATGTTTTTCCTACCTAGACATGGACCTAAACATTCAGTTCCACCTCATCTAATTAACTATAGAGCAAACCTTTATGCTCTATATGAATTAGGAGTTTCTAGAATTTTTGCTACTAATGCAGTAGGTTCAATAGATACAAGCATTAATCCTGGAGATTTTGTTATTCCTGATCAGATAATAGATATGACCAAACATAGACCGCTAACATATTATGATGGTCAAACCAAAATCAACTTTAGTGATGGAACCTCTAGGCAAGGTGTTGTACATCTAGATTATACAAATCCTTATTGTCCAAAATTGAGAACACAATACATAAAGGCTGTAGAAGAAATAGGTGGGATGGTGCACACAAAGGGAGTTCATATTTGTGCAGATGGACCAAGATTTGAAACACCAGCTGAAATAATCATGTACCAAAAGATGGGAGGAACTGTAGTGGGGATGACTACTATTCCTGAAGCCATTCTAGCCAGAGAGCTAAAAATGTGTTATGCTACATTATGTTTGATCACAAATTATGGTGCAGGAATGCAAGAAAAAATTACACATGAAGAAGTTGTAAGACTTTTCAAGGAAAAAACAGACACAATCAAAGAAATAATGAAGAATATTGTAGCACAAAAAATGCTAGATATTAAGTGTGATTGCAAGGATTAATTGAAATCTCCCTTTAAATACTCATTAAAACAGGTTTATATCAGAAAGACGCGTAAAAGTCATCTAGATGCAACAGAGGGCGATTTCAATAAACTTGAGATAAAAAGCTTTTTAAATAGATGTTAATTAGTTGCCTCAATATATAAAGGATAGATGGGATAAAATGACACCAAAATTAGATTATGGTATAGTAATCCAAAACGTTGTGGCAAGTATCAATCTTTTTACAACAATTGATTTAGTTACTGCTTATCAAACACTCATTGATGATGACGATTTATTTGTAAGTTATAATCCAGAAACCTTCCCAGGACTAATATTGAAAATAAAAAAGCCAAAGATTTCTAGTCTTGTTTTCAGCTCTGGAAAATTAGTTTTAACCGGTGCTAAATCAACTGAGATGGTTCATGAGGGAGTTGTGCAAATGACCAAAATCCTAAGAACTGTAGGAACCAAGATAGATGAAGATCCAGAAATAATAGTTCAAAATATTGTAGCATCTGGTCATTTTAATCATAGAACAATAAACCTTGAATTAGCAGCATTATGGTTAGAACACTCCATGTATGAACCTGAACAATTTCCCGGATTAATCTACAGACTAGCAGAGCCTAAAACCGTTCTTCTCTTATTCCAATCTGGAAATCTTGTATGTACTGGTGCAAAGACAGAAGGGCAAGTTCGCCAAGCTGTTGAAAATACTTACAATACTTTAGACGAAATCAACGCTTTTGATTTCTAAATTCTTTCCCCTCCCTTTTTTTCCACTATTTCATCGTATTTTTGAGAGAGCTTGGTCCACATCCTCTATTAGATCGTCGATATCTTCCAAACCAATTGACATTCTTATCATGGTATCAGGAATTCCAATGGTCATTCTTTCTTCTTGAGTTAGTTGCTGATGAGTTGTAAATGCGGGATGTGTAGCTAAAGTTTTAGTTGCTCCCAAATGTCCAGTATGTATTATCAACTCAAAGGAATCAATAACATTTTTTGCATCTAATAGCTCCCCTTTAGTTACAAATGACAACAAGGAACTATATCCACTGAGTTGTTTCTTAGCTAATTCATGCTGAGGATGACTCTTTAATCCTGGATAATGGACTGATTCAACTTTTTGATGATCTTCTAGATATTCAGCAAAAGCTAAAGCATTTTCACAATGTTTCTTCATCCTCAAGCTTAAAGTTTCCATTCCTAAAAGTAATAACCAGCTGTTGAAAGGACTTATTGAAGGACCAATATTACGGTAATCTTTTTCTCTTATCTTATCAATATAATCTGCAGAACCTGCTATAACTCCAGAAATACAAGAAGCATTTCCACTCAAATATTTGGTTGCTGAATGGATGACAATATCTGCACCTAGTGTTATTGGTTGTTGGAGTGCAGGGGAAGCAACAGTATTATCAACTAACAAAGGTAAATTATTTTCATGTGCTAATTTCGCTAATGCAGGGATATCAGCTATGAATAAGTTGGGATTTGAGGGAGATTCAACATAAAGAAATTTGGTTTTGTCATCAATAGCTTCCGACCAATTTTCAATGTTGGAAGCATCATTGATAAAAACTGGGTTAAAACCCATTTTTGGGAAAGTTTCTGAAAAGAGTTTATTTGTACCTCCATAGATCTTACTTGGAGTTAGGAATCCTTCACCTTTACCCAATAAATGCAAACAAGCTATGAATATTGCGGACATTCCTGAAGAGGTTGCTAGAGCCTTATCAGTTAATTCAACAGCTGCTAACCGATCTTCAAACATCTTATTTGTTGGGTTGTCCATTCTTCCATACATAAATCCTTCAATCTCATAACGGAAGAGTTGAGCAGCATAGTCTGCACTTTCATAAGGATATGCAACACTTTGATAGATTGGTGGCGTAATAGTTTTTGTTTCAAGTACATCATGTCCAGCGTGAACACAGAGGGTATCAAAATTGAAATCTCTTTTCTGTTTTTTAGGCATGAGTAATTTAAGAGAATGTAATTCTTAAACTTTTCATTTTCTGTTGCCCAGAGGATATAGAAGACCGCTTACATTGTAGCTTAAGGATGAAGAAGGGTGCTAAAAAGATTAAGGGATTTTATAAGAAAAAGTATCTGTATATAATTTTGGTTATACTTTTAGTAATAGCTTCTGTTATATTGTTGTTCTCTTTAAGTAATGTATCTTCAAGTATTGTACATAATGTTATAATTGTTGGAGCAGCTCTAGTAGTTGTTATTCCTACAATTATGATTCTAACTAGAAAATCAGCAAATAGAAAAGCGAGAAACGAAGTTGACGCTCTCCTAAGAGTAGGAAGAGAACACCAATTTCCAAGAAGTGTGCATATAGACACTGCAAGATATTCAAGCCCAGGATATATAGATAAAGGTGCAGGAGCAGAATATGGACGACCAGTAGGAATAATGATTAGCTCAGCTGAAGTGATGTATGATGACGAAGTAAGAAGGAAAAAATTCTTTGGGAAGAAGGGGAGAACAGTTTCTCAATATTATCCACTGGATGGAGCAAGTCCTATTTACCAATTTATGATGACATCTTCAAGAGTCAAAGATTCCTTTGATAAAGGACCAAGTTTACATGAGGTATTTGATGAGAAATCTCTACAATTTCTAGAGAATATTCGAAAAGATATTGTTGATATGGGTGGAACAAATATAAAATTGTATTATGATGAAGTTAAACCTAGTTTAGTATTTATGTTTTCAAAAAGTAGTAAATATAGTTTTATCACAGGAATTATTTTACACATATATTCTGATAAAGAAATGATACTAGAGGGGATTCTCAAAAAATATCAACATTTTTCAATGACTCTCCACAAGAATGAAGTTGGGGAAGAAAACAAATATTCTATTATCAGCGGTTATTCGGTGGTTAAAGAAGGGATTCTAGCAAAAGATGAATTTAAACAGAAGTTAGACACAGTTTACGAAAGTGTAGAACATTTAATGATTAATCAGAAATACGTAACAGGAAATATTTCTAACATTAAGGATTTGAAAACTTTTCTAGATCTAGTTAGGGAATTGTCCTTAGAACTCTCAAGACTCGATATTGGAATTATTGAAGTTGAAGAATTGGAATGCCTTAACTGTGGTGAAAAAATAAGTTTAGATGATGCAGAATGTTCATCATGTGGTACAAGCAGACCACGCTGTAAGGTCTGTAGATTGGAGCTATATCCATCTGAAAAAGAAGATATAGTTCAAACCCCTTGTTGTGGTGTGTATGCTCACAAACTACATATGATTATGTGGTTGGATAACCATCGAAAATGTCCTAACTGCCAGAAACTTCAGACAAGATGGTTAGATCAACTTAAGGAATCATACTAGGATTTTCTATTAATATATGAGATAAATTTTAAAGAGGATAATCTAAACAAAAATCGAGAATTATGACTTTGGAAGAAGTATATAATAAAATTGAACAAAACAAAGATGCTTCTATTGACCTTTTGTGTGAACTACTTAAGATTCCTAGTATAGCTGCTAAAGAAACAGGTGGACCAGAAGCTATTGAATTTCTCTCTAAATATTTTGAAGAAGCAGGATTTACATATTTTCTTGCTGAAACTTCTGGTAATCCCGTTTTCTGTGCCGAAATGAATGTTGGAGCAGACAAAACTCTTCTATTCTACGATCATTATGATGTTCAACCAGAAGACCCTGTAGATTTATGGGATTCTCCTCCTTTTGAACCAACCATTAGAGACGGTAAAATATTTGCTAGAGGTGTTTCAGATAATAAAGGAGAGATAATTTGCAGACTTCAAGCAATAAAAGCGTATAATGAAGTTTTTGGGAAACCTCCTGTTAATATCAAGTTTGTTATTGAAGGCGAAGAGGAAGTTGGTTCTCCAAATTTAGAAGAATTTGTGAATAACAATAAAAAATTCATTAATGATGCAGATGGTTGTATTTGGGAATTTGGTGGAAGAGATGGTGACGGTATTCAAGAAGTGTATTTGGGTGTCAAAGGTATCCTTTATCTTCATTTGAAAACTAATACTATCGGAAGAGATATCCACAGTGGCTATACACAATTTGTTAACAATGCTGCTTATGAAATGAGTTGGGCTTTAGCTTCATTGAAAAATAGAAATGATAGAATTCTAGTCCCTGGGTTCTACGATAATATCCCTGAACCCTCACCTGAAGATATGAAAATTATAGAAGATTTTAATTTGAAGGAAAACTTGTTCAAAGAAAATTTTGGTGTAGACAACTTTCGTTTGAATCTTACTGGATTGGATATGAAAAAGAAATATTTCTTAGAGCCTACATGCAACATTTGTGGTTTATGGAGTGGATATCAAGGACCAGGCGGAAAAACAGTAACTCCAAATGAAGCTTTTGCTAAAGTTGACTTTAGATTAGTTCCTGGACAAGACGCTACTGATTTAGTTGCGAAGATTCGTAAGTTTTGGGATGATAATGGTTTTCAACATATTAAAATTACCAGTTGGGATGGTTATCCTGCAGCTCAAACATCTATCAATGATTCTTTTGCCAAACAAGTTGTAGACACAATTAAAGATATTGAGAATCATGAACCAGTCATTTGGCCAATGGTTGGAGGATCGGGCCCAATGTACTTATTCGAAGGAGTTCCCTGCATATCCATAGGCTGTGGTCATGCAAATGCAAATGCTCATGCTCCTAATGAAAATATCTTCATAGATGATTTTGTTATTGGAATGAAAACGATTGCTAATCTAATTCATCGATTCTAAAAGTGAATCGGTGAAAACTTTTTTTATTACTTGTTTTTGATATTTCTATAATGTGTAATACTGTTGTAGCTGTGGGCAATTCGACAAAAGATGGAAGTGTCATATTAGGGAAAACCTCTAATCGACTTCCAAATGAAGCTCATAATATTGAATACAAATTGGGAAAGAAGCATAAAAGGAACTCCAAAGTGAAATGTACATATATTTCAATACCTCAAGTTGAACATACCTATGACGTTCTTCTTCTAAAGCCCTTTTGGATGTTTGGATGTGAAATGGGGGCCAATGAATTTGGAGTAACAATAGGAAATGAAGCTGTTTGGAGTAAAGAACCAATTCGCGATACTGGTTTGTTAGGTATGGATCTTATGAGGTTAGCTTTAGAACGAGCAAAAACAGCAAAAACAGCTCTTGAAACTATAACTTCACTTTTGGAAAAACATGGTCAAGGTGGTCAATGTTCCTATGGTGTTGAAGGAAGAGACTATCATAATTCTTTCATTATAGCAGATCCGAATGAAGCTTGGGTATTAGAAACAGCTGACAAGTTCTGGATTGCAGAGAAAGTTAAGGATGTCAGAACAATTTCAAACACATTTACAATTGGAGAGGAATATGATTTAATTCACCCTGACCTGATACAACATGCTGTTGAGAAAGGTTATAGTAAATCAAAAAAAGAATTCAATTTTGCAAAAGATTTCATTCCTAAGTTCAGGATTTATCATGTCCTCATGGAATCGAGTCCAAGGTCGCATAAATTCGCTAGAGGTCTGGAGAGACATCAATGCACAACAGCACTTATGTTAAAGAAAAAAGGAAAAATTACACCAAAAGATGTGATGGAAGTATTTAGAAATCATAACATCGCTCCTGAAAAAGAAGATACTTGGTCTTCAGCAAAAGCAACAGCAAAAAGTCCTTGTCATCATGCAACAAATTTCATTATGCCAGATCAAACTACAGGATCTCTGGTATCACATATAATGAAGGATATTCAAGTTCATTGGGTGACAGGATCATCAGTGCCTTGTGTTAGCACATTTAAACCAATTTTCTTCCCTAAACCTGGTTTGAACAAGAAATTGAAGACATCTATTGGACTTTATGACCCCGATGGGTTCTGGTGGATTAATGAAAAGTTCCAGAGACTAGTTAACCAAGATTATCAACAGAGACTTAATGTTTTCAAAGATGAAAGGGATTCAATGGAAAAAGAATTTATAAATAAAGCAGAGAAAATTATGGGATCAGTTTCTGAGGAGATATCTGAAGAAGCAATGCAGAAAATGGTAGAAGTATCAAACGATGCTTTCTCACAAAGTATAAAGAAAGTCAAAGAATGGACTAACAAAATTGAAAAAATGCCAATACAGGATAAAGCTGGTCTTGTTTACCAACGTTACTGGAACAAACAAAATAAACAGGCTAAACTGAAATTGTAAATAAAGCGCAGATTCAGAGGTGCCGTTATTTTCATAGCAAATAAAGCTCCAACGGTAAAACCTACATCACTATCTACGCAGAACTACGTTCTTTTGTTCAAAAATAAACTTTCCCTTGCGATAGATTTAATTTATCTT
>JAUWEG010000163.1 GCA_030608385.1 Candidatus Heimdallarchaeota archaeon | reverse complement strand
TTTTGAATATGCAAAAAGTAAGATTTCTGAAAGTGCAGATAAACTGTATAGATATATAATTTTGGCTACAATTATAGGGATTGCATTAGTTGTTATTCTAGCAATTACACTTTTTATCGTTCTAATCCCCTTAGGATTTTCTATAGAAGATTTTAATCCAAACAATATCTATGAGACAGGTGAAGCTATTATAGCTAGTGGGATATTGTCATCAGGCATAGTTGCATTTGTTTTTCTGGGAATAGCACTTGTTGCACTGATTGTAATTCTATTTATGAGCTATGTTCAGTACTACCGTTTGGGAACTGCATTCAGCAAGTTATATCAAGCTGAACAAACTTTAGAGACTACTAAATTCATAAGTTATGGATTTTATGGATATATCATAGCTATTATTGCAGGAATGTTTATACCAGGCGTTGGAGGAACCATTGTATCTATTGTAGGAAATGTTTCTCTTGCTGTCGCAGCATTTCTAATATACCAACTATTTGGTGAATACAAAAGTACAGGAAGATTCCGTGGAAAACCTTCAATGTATCTATTTATAGGTTTAGCAGTGAATGTAGTAGCCTCTATATCGTCAATGTTCAGTACATATGGTCCGATAGGAAGTTTAGTTGGATTTATACTAATGTTACTAGGTTTTCGAGATCTTAGTAGAGACATAAGAATGGTTGAACCCCAAGGTCATCAGAAAATGACTACTCAACAAGCTCCTGTTGAAGGTTACAGTGAATCAAAATCCACAGTTGCACAAGTAGAACCAGCTCGGGATAAAACCAGTTTTTGCTCAAAATGTGGTGCAAAAGCAATGGAAGATGGGAAATTCTGCCAAAGTTGTGGAGCTTCACTTTAAGTTTCTTCTTTTTACTTAATTTTTTTTCTGAACAACACCAAAATAATTGTTTACAGAGAAACATAATTTTACTGAATGATGTAAATTAGAATTCAAAATTAATTAGAAAATAGAAATAAGGAAGAAGGAAAAATAAAGGTTTATTCTCCTATAGTAAAGAGAAATATTGTGTGAATTTCTTAATATATTTCATACCTCTGATTTTTAATTTACCAGCTAGAATTGCCTTTAAAGGATTCACTTTTCCAACACCTAAACCAAGAAAAGTTGATCTTGTAGTGATTAAAACACCATCTGTTCCCTCTGCAAGTTTCTTCAAATCACTCTTGGTATACTCAATTGGAGTAAAGTTCAGTTTCCCTTCCTTGATAACTACCCTAACTGCAAAAGGATCATCTTTTGCTACTAGTAAGATAGAATATTCATCCTCAGAGTAATTTTGTGCAAATTCTTCATTTGTATTCAAATCTTTAAGCATTGAGTAGATTATACCAGCAAATCCTTTGTAAGGTTTCAAATCCTCATAAATAGGTAGAACCATTTCCATTGTCTTCTTAAATCTAACCAAAACTTCGTCTATGATTTTCTCATCCATTGCAGTTGAAAGCATAAAACCAATAACTCCTCTTGATATCCCATATAAACCATTTAATGGCATTGCAATCCTCAGATATTTAGATAGCTCTAGATAAGGTATAGTATTGAAAGAAATTTCTCTTTTGTTCTGAGCTATAACATCTGGAAATTGGACGTAAGTAATTGATTGATAACCACCAACATAGCAGTCTACCCCAAGTCCATCCATTATTTCACGAAGACCTTTTCTAAGTCTATCACCTAGTTTACCTATTCTTTCAACTTCCTTTTCATCATACATTTCTAAAGCTATTTTACCTGCAGCCATAGTAAGGGCATTCCCACTAAAGGTTCCAGAATGCATGACAAAATTCTTTTTTGTAGGATTGAATTGTTCTATAATCTCCCTTTTACCTCCAAAGGCACCTACAGGTAACCCTCCACCTATCGATTTTCCAAGAGCTGTAAGATCAGGAGTTATGCCATAAATTTTTTGCATTCCACCAGTTGATAATCTGAAAGTGATTACTTCATCGAATATCAACAGAATATCATATTTCTTTGTTAATTCCCTCAAACCCCTTAGATATTCAGGACTAGCTAAAACTCCTCCTGCATATCCTAAAACAGGTTCGATTATTATAGCAGCAATTTTCTTATGATGTTTCTTCATGATTTTTTCTGCTGCTTTTAAATCATTAACTGGAACAACATAAATGTCATTCAAAACGGACTGTGGAATACCTTTTTCTACACCAGGTTTAGGCATTCCTTCATTCAATAGAGCTGAATCAAAGTTTACACTAACATAATCATGTGATCCATGATAACAGCCATCCATTATTATGATTCCGTCTTTACCAGTATAAACTCTCGCTGCCCTCATTGCAAACATAGTTGCTTCAGTTCCAGAATTACAGAATCGAATTTCTTCAATTGATGGAACACGTTCACATAGAATTTTAGCTAATTCATATTGACCTGAAGTGGGTGCGTTATGAGCAGTGCCTAATTTTGCTTGTTTCTGTAAAGTTTCAGTTATCTTTGGATGAGCATGTCCATGAAGAAGTACAGTCATGTTGTTTTGGACGTCGATGTATCTATTTCCATCAACATCTTCTAGATATGTCCCTTCCCCTTTTGTAACATAGAATGGATAGGGATAATAATAGGTGATGTTTCTTGTTCCCCCTCCGGGTAACCATTTTCTCGACTCCTCAAATATTTCTTTAGATTTGGGAGTCATTTCCTCATATTGCTTAACAATATTAGCTTTAACTTCTTCTAAATCATGGGAAACCATTAAATTCATTCCAGCTCGCTTATCAATGAACGAAGAATAAATTACTCTATTATAAATTTTTATCAAGGGTAAATCTTGCAAAGAAAGAGAAACAATTACTGAATTCTAGAATAAGTGATATTCGACAAAAATAGAACAGATTGCTTAAATATTCTCTTACTATAAATTGTTATTTAGTGTAAAAAAGATGAAGATAAAGGGATTATTACTTCTTTTAACCATATTCGTTTTAATGATTCCAATTCTGAATTATGAAAATGAGTTAATTAATGTCCAACTAGAAAATAGAAGTAATGAAATGGCTGGATATTCAGAAGCATACACCCCACATGATTCTATTATAATTCACTCTAATGAAGAATTGTTGAGTTTAGGATTACCTGGTGATGGTTCAAAAAACAATCCTTTCATCTTTCAGAATCTCGAAATAATTGGTTCTATGTATGGGATTTTTGTTGAAAATATAACATATAGTATTTCAATATTAAATTGTAATTTTGATCAAATAGGATTCGCAATTTCTTTAGATGATATGTTTAGCTCAGATGTAGAAATATCAGGAAATAATTTCACCGATTCAACTTTAGGTATATTTGCTTCTTATTGTCACTTAGCTAACATAACCAATAACTTATTTACAAATTGCGATGGGGGGATTTTTTCTTCTCGTAATCATGAGACTATAATTAAAAACAATCAAGTATTAGGTTTTCGTTTCAGAGGAATTCGTGTTTATGGGTGCTTTGTAGCAGATATAAGAGATAATAAGTGTGAAAAAGAAACTTATGGATATTATCCTGGAATCCTTATAGATGATATCTATCCCTCAACATATGTTACAGGTAATAATTGCTCAGGTTGTAGTTTTGAATTACAGAGAATTCGTTACGATATTGGTTTTGAGAACATCATAGTAGAAGATAATATTGTTAATAACAAACCAATATTGTTTTTACTTAATATTTCAAACACTCAAATCGATACCCCAGACTATAGTCAAATATTTATTTACCTTTCTGAAAATATAACTATTAAAAACCAAAATTTTATAGAAGTAAATATGGGTTTATCTCTATCTGAATGTTCAAACATGACAGTTGAAAATAATAATTTTTTGTACAACGAGAAAACGGGTTGTCAAATACAAAATGGATATAATATCGTTCTGAAAGAGAATATTTTTGAAAATTGTTATATTGGAATTTATGTTGATGAAACATCTTTTTGCTCTATCACTTCCAACAACATCTCAGATACGTATATGGGAGCAATATCTTATATTTCAAAAAATGATTATTTCAACTTAGAAAGAAATGTTTTTGAAAATAGTAGTTTCATCATTGGAAATCTAGATTTTGATGCCCCTGTTGGATTATCAATAAATGACAATATTGTAAATGGAAAAGAACTAGGCTTCTTCTTCAATGTTTCTTATTTATCTTTGAATGCTCCAGAATATGGACAACTTATTTTTGTACGTTGTAATAATATCATTGTAAGTTCACAGGAAATAAGCAAAGTTTATGTATGTATAACATTGGTTGAGTGTTTAAACATCTCAATTTCTGATTCTGAGTTTTCCAACTCAAAGCTAGGAATTTATCTAACTAAAACAAACTCCACTAATATAGTGAATTGTAATTTCAACGAATTAGTTGGATCAGTAATGTTTGCTTACTCTAATTCTAATAAGATTAAAACCAGTACGATTATTGGTAGAACTGGTTTCAAAGCTGTAGGTGAAGGTATTTTCGCATCATATGGAGTTTACATATCTTATTCAGATAATTGTTCAGTTTCAGAAAATTGGATTCAAGAGACAAATATGGGAATACAAGGATATCATTCTGAAGAAAGTTTGATATCTTATAATACTTTCACAAATAACTTAGATTCGGGAGTAGATCTGGATTATTGTGACTTCTTTACTATCCATCATAATAATTTCATAAACAACAACCAAGGAAATGTACAAGCAAATGATGATTCACCTAATAATCAATGGTATGATGAAATAACAACAGAAGGCAATTTTTGGAATGACTGGAGCGGTTTAGGTCCATATGAAATTAGTGGTCTAGGGAATGCAATAGATCCTTATCCTCTAATGATACAAATTCCAGAGATTTCTAGAATCATCAGTATCTCATCAATAGTTTGTGTCATTGTTATTACTTATTACTTAAAGAAAAAGAAGAATTAAAGCTCACAAAGAGCTTCATTCTTGAGCTGGAGGTGGTCCAGATGGTTTCCACATCCAGATTTTTAGCAACCAGACTGTTGCTATAATTCCTACAAGTGCTATGCCAAATGCTAGAGCATAAGATTGACCAAAAGCAATCAACCATGCTTTTCCCCACCCTGGGGCAAAGTGCATAGCTAACCATGGAACTTTGATAAAGGATACAAGTATTGCAATTTCAATACATAGAAGTGCATCTACAAAAAATCCGAATCCCCAGAATTTTCCACTAGAAAGTAGTTTTTTCATGGGTTGTGTTCTCATCGCTAGTCCGAAATCATACTTCATTACTTTTTCAGCAAAAGGTCCTATACCTGGTAGAAGTGGCACATTTTTAATCTTAATACCATTGAA
>JAUWEG010000105.1 GCA_030608385.1 Candidatus Heimdallarchaeota archaeon | reverse complement strand
CTTTTGATGAGGGACAAAATAACAACTGGTACGATGTTGTATCCATGGAGGGGAATTTTTGGGATTCTTGGACAGGTTCTGGGGAATATGAGCTAGATGGTGATGTTTACAATTCTGACCCTTATCCCCTTAATTCAAGTCCTCTGTAATAATTTTTCTTTTTTTCTTTTCTTTATATATGATTGGTTTATAATTCTCTTAATTTGAATTATTCCCCTTCTAAGAAGGAAGAATAATCACTAATTTTTCTCTTTTAATTCCTGATTCTTTTGCGATAGCTGGAAATATTGACGTATAGATTTGTTGGAGCTGATTTAAAAAATAGTACCTAAACCACCTACAGTTGAGTTATTTTCTTAAATGTGTGAGTCTTTTTGCCCTTATTCTCTAGTTTGAATAAACCTGTTCGTTCAACGATTTCTACACCTTTATGCTCTTTTATGTGGTGAATTGTTACAGACAATTTTCCTTCTTTTTTCAGAACTCTATGTACTTCTTTTATAATTCTCTCAGGTTCACTTAATTCATGTAAAATATCAAAGAGAAGAGCTATATCTATACTTTCATCATCTAAACCTATTTCACAGCTAGTTTGTATTGTTTCTATATTCTTATAGTCCTTTCTTGCTACTTTTTTACGAACTTTCTTAATAGCTAATGGATGGATATCAGCTGCATGTATTTTTCCTGTTGAACCAACTATTTTTGCAGCTGCTAATGTAAAACTTCCTGGTCCACAACCATAATCAAGAATTTTATAACCTTGTTTTATTTCTATTTCTTTCAATATCTCCTCAGGAGGAATAAAAAGATCACGTAATTTGAATATGAAACTCATGCTTTTGAATGCAAAATTAGGATAATGTTTGTCCATGAACTTTTCTTATCATTATCCTTTAAAATACTATTCATTTCTAAATTTGTTGGATTAATAAAACTGAGATTGATGAACTGCTCTCTCTTCGAATCGGGTATGGTCAAACCAATGAGTCTATAGACACGAAATTCCTCGCTTGTAAATGTTTTTTTAAACATTTCCATGAAACCATAGAAATATTTTTCTTAATTATTGCTGAATTCCCGATGAAATTAAGTGTAATTCTCATTTAATATAAGTGGTAGTAGACAAATCTTATAAGATATTCATTATTTCATGGAATATATCTCAACTATTCAATCTATAGGGTGTTTAGCATTAGTAAGTATGTGGGTGTAAATATTGGTTCTGTATCTGTTAATGTAGTTTCTGTAGACGAGAGTATGAACGTTCAAACATACAAACAACCTCATTTAGGAAAACCTAAAGAAGTCCTTGATCAAATTATTAAAAAGAACATTAATGGGAAAGACTGCTACTTCAATGTTAGTGGTTCTTTTGGGGAAATTTCTGAAATAGTAGTTGCTGAAAGAGCAATAAACTCGTACGATGAGAAATTTGATGTTGTTGTATCTCTTGGAGGAGAAGCGTTTGTTTTGTATGTTTTGAGTAAGGAAGGCCATATTCTTAATGTTCTTTCTCACGACAAATGTGCAGCTGGGAGCGGTGAATTTTTTGTTCAACAAATTGACCGTTTAGATGTTACCCTTCCAGAAGCTATAGAATTAGCGAAGAAAGGAAAAAAAATGGAATTAGCCTCAAGATGTTCTGTTCACTGTAAATCAGACGTCACTCACAAATTAAATCGAGGTGAAGCTTCGTTAGAAGACATCCTAACATCAGTTCTAGCAAGTATGGCTAATAAAGTAATGGGGTTGATTATTCAATCAAGAGTTGATGTTAAACGATTGTTGCTAGTTGGAGGAGTTTCTCTTAATGATGCGTTTGTACAAATCTTAAGAGAACAAATTGCAGATGTAGATGTAGTTGTCAAACCAGAAAGTTCAGTTTTTGAAGCCTATGGAACTGCACTATTAGTAAAAGAGAACCCAGAGCATACTGAAATAAATCTTAAAACAAGTAAAAGTTTTACTACTTTCCCCTCACTTAAAGATTTTAGTAGTCAAGTTACTATTATCGATCCAGTTGAAAATAAAACTGATTTCGATAAAGACTCAACTTACTTATTAGGTGTTGATGTTGGTTCTACAACAACAAAAGCTGTTCTTATTGATCCTGAAGATAAATCCGTTTTAGCTTCATTCTATGGTAGAACAAGCGGAAACCCAATTCAAGCTACAAGAAAATGTATTGAAGAACTTATTTCTCAAGTAGGAAATCTTAAAGTGAATTTAGTTGGGGTTACTGGTTCTGGAAGACAACTAGTTGGAGCTTATCTAGGTACATCAGCTGTATTTAATGAGATTTCAGCTCATTCTGAGGGAGCAGTATATTACGATTCAGAAGTTGATACGATTTTCGAAATAGGAGGACAAGATTCAAAATATATGTATCTGCAAAATGGTGTTCCTGTAGATTATGCGATGAACGCTTCTTGTTCAGCAGGAACAGGTTCATTTCTAGAAGAGAGTTCTAAAGGTGATATGGGTGTTCATGTATTTGATATTTCAGATATTGCTATGAAAGCAGAAGAACCCGTCAGATTTAAAGCTGATTGTGCTGCTTTCATCAATACAGATGTTAGAACAGCTATGCAAGAAGGATATGGAAGTGAAAATATCGTAGGTGGTTTGGTTTACTCAATTGCTGAAAATTACCTCAATAAAGTTAAAGGTTCTAGACAGGTTGGCAAGAAGATTTTCTTCCAAGGAGGAGTTGCAAAGAATAATTCTGTAGGGTATGCTTTTGCTCAAACAACTGGAAAACAGATTATTATTCCACCCAGCCCCGAACTGATTGGTGCTTTTGGAATAGCACTTATTACACAATCAAAATATGAAAAACATGAAATTGATGTGATGCCTAAAGAAACAAATCTTGAATCCTTAATCAAGGAAGAATTAAAGCATTTAGGGAGTTTCACTTGTAAAGCTTGTAAGAATTATTGTCAAATTGAACGTTATGAAGTGGGAGGAAGGAAGTTTCCATTTGGTGGAAGATGCAGTCGTTATGAACACCAATGGAGAGGTTCAGATAAGATTGATGAAAAAGAAAACTTAGTAGATTTAAGAAATGAGTTGATGTTTGCTAATAGCATAAAAAAGAAATCTAAGAGAGTGGATTCTAAAGGAACAATAGGTATTCCTAGGGCTCTACTTACCCATACTCTTTATCCACTGTTCTCTATCTTTTTTGAGGAATTGGGTTATGAAGTAATTCTCTCAGAAATAGATGAAGATAAGGAACTTCAAACCAATGCTCCTTTCTGTTTTCCTATTCAAATTTTACATGGAGCTGTTTTAGACCTAATTAAGAAAGATGTAGATCTAATATTTGTTCCACACATGCATGGTATGCCCACCGAAGGAAAATGGATGGATTCAACCTTTTGTCCTATTACTCAAGGGAGTCCATATTTTATCAGACAAGCATTCAAAGATGCAAAATTCTTGAATCCTGTGCTAAGTTTTTCTAAAGGGTATGAGTCAAACAAATCCTTAGTGAAAATGGCTGTAAAAGAGTTGAAACAACCTAAGAATCTTGCTGAAAAAGCATTTCAAAAGGCAATCTCAAAACAGAAAGCTGTTGAACAACAATTTTTAGATTGGGGTAAAGAACATCTAGAGAAACTAAAAGAAAGTAATGAAATAGGTATTTTACTTCTAGGTAGAAGCTATAATGCATTCCCACCAGAAACATCCCAGCTTATACCAAAAAAACTCTCAAGTATGGGAGTAACCGTCATCCCATTTGATTTTATAGAGAAGAAGCATGTTGATGACATTCCATGGTATTTCTCTAACTATGTCAAAATGGCCATTGATATGGCTGCGAAAAATGATAATCTATTTCTATTATACATAAACAGTTTTAGCTGTACTATAGATGCTTTTATTCAGAATTATGTACGAAGTGAAATGAAAAACAAACCTTACTTGTTTCTAGAACTTGATGCTCACACTGCAGATGCAGGGACACAAACAAGATTAGAAGCCTATCTAGAAATTATTAACAATTTTCAAGCAAGTAAGAAAGCAAAGGAGGACAAACCATTCAAAGTAACTCAGGTGAAACTCAGAGGAGGAAAAGTTGTTGTTCTTACTTCAGATGATAAAAAACTAGGAATTAAAGATCCCAGAGTTAAACTCTTTTTCCCAAGTTTTTCAAAAATCCATACTGATTCATTTGAACTTTTATTCAAGCTCTTAGGGTATAATGTTGGCCAAACGACTGAAATCAATATTGATTATCCTGTTAGAGGATTAAGACATTGTTCAGGAAAAGAATGTCTCCCATTACCAATTATCTTGGGTCAAATTATGCACTTGATTGAAAACAGAAAACCTGGTGAAGTATTAGGTTTGTACATGTTTAGAGGAGGAAGCCCTTGTGCTGTATATAGCTATTTCCATTTTATAGAACAGTTTATTAAAGATAATAAATTGGAAAATTTCTTTATTTACCGTTTTGATCAACTCACAGATTTCTTAGGAACTAGCAGATTAACAGTTGCTAAATATGCTACCAGATCTATTCTCATTGGGGATTTAATGTCTGAAATTGAGAATGCTTTGCAAGTTGTCGGAACGAATGATAGTTTGGAACTCTTACACAAATACTATTCTGAATTCCTGAATAGCTCAACAACATTGAAGGAATATACACAAAATATCGATAAACTAATAGATAATATAGCAACCATTCCTAGAAAAAGCAAACCAATGGACCTTCCTAAGGTTCTGGTAAGTGGTGATTTTTTTGTCCGTTTCAGTCCATTCTTTTTGAAGGAGTTAAAGGAAATTTATGCTGAACATGATATTTTAGTCAAATCTACAGATGTTTATGAGCTCATTTTATATACTAACCATAGTTTGCGTCACATCATAGCTCAGCTCTGGCAGATGGATCCTTTTGCAAGAACAACTTCATTGAGAGCCTATACGACATTGTGGACAAGATATTCTCGCATTTATCTCATAAGTAAAATTGCTCCTATAGTCATGCTTAGGGTAGAAAAGAAGATGCGAAAGAAGTTTGACAAAACTGGATTACTGTTTGCTGAGCGAAACAATCTGAAAGAAATATTCGCTAAATCTAAGGATCTTATAAGTCCTTTAATTTTCGGTGAAGCTATTCCTACAATCGGTAAAGGAATGGAAACTCTAGAAAACTCTCACTTTGATTCTTTAGTTCTAACAGGTCCTATGCAATGTCTACCTTACAAGATCGCTCAAGCTGTCTTGAAACCAATTTATATGGAACACAATACACCTTTCTTGGTTTTCGATGTAGATATCTCGGCAATTACTCCAAATATGAAAAGGCTGATTCATGCAAACATTGAACAGATAAAAAGAAGAGTTGATTGAATTTAGCCAAAGATGACTAACGGAAAAGTAATTTTGTTGAGAGATTTGCAACTTCAGCTGTATATGCTCTACATTAACCACAATATACTCTACAACGACCCAATTTCTGATTAAGGGACATAACCAATCATTCAATAATTAATTATATGAAATTAACTGAAATTAGTTTAGATATTCTTTCGATTACTCTCCCTAAAGTATTTAAGATGCTTTTAACACAATAGAAATTATGTCACAAAATGCAGAAAGGGAGTATAAAGATGATTTATCCACGCTAATGATTGCAATCTTCTCAGTAGCTGGTTTCTTTTGTCTACTCGCAAGCTTCATTATGATTGCAAACCAAACAATGCAAGCAATAGCCATTGCTGTTATTTCAGGGATATTCTTGATTATAGCTGCTATAAAATCAGTTGAAAGAAGAATTATGAAGCATTTAGAAAAGTAGAATCTGATTTTACACTTTATGTAATAGCCATAGATATGGTTTGATGATACTTATTAGACTGATTGCTATTTGACCCCCTAAAACCTTATAATGATTAAATACAAAGGAAAGACATGAAGAATCATTTCTTCTTTATCTTTGTTTTACTAGTGTTAGCATTTCCATTTATAATGCCACAAATGATTCAAGCAGATGTTGATCCTCAACTTGTTGACTATATTTTTTGCAATGGAAATATTATCACAATTGATGAAACTAATCCTTTGGTTCAAGCTATTGCGATTAACGATGGTTTGATTGTGGGTTTAGGAAGTACTGAAACAATTTTACAAGACTTTACTACAGAAAATGAAACTACCTATGATTTAGATGGTCGAACTATCATGCCTGGTATTGTTGACGGTCATTCCCACTATATGGCTTCTTTGTTTTGGATTGGTGAAACTGAAACAATCTACGAATCTCAAATCATAGCTCTAGCTAATGGTTATACAACTTTAAACGAAAAAAGTATAGACATGGGTGAATTTCAATGGCTTCAAGAAGCTGAACAAAATGGTACCCTTCGTCTTCGAGTCAACGCTTTTCTCATTTACAATTTCGCTTGGCTAGAAAATAATGAAACAGTACTTGTTGGTTGTTGGGAACCAGATGTTGTTCCACTTCTAGATCATGATAGGAAGTTTCGCGTTCCTGGATTTAAAATCTACTTAGATGGTGCATATGGGAACAGAGGTTTTCCAGCAATGAGTGATCCCTATACACAGGAAATGATGGATTTATGGGGAATTATCAATCCTTATGGAGATCTTTATTTTAATCAATCAGAATTAAATTCAATAGTTGATTCTATTCATGATAGAGGTTTTAGCGTAGCTGTTCACGCTATGGGTGATAGAGCAACTGAAACTATCCTAAATGCAATAGAATATGCATTGAATGGGACAGATAATGATAATGCAAGACATCAGATTGAGCACAATAGTTTTATCAGAGAAGATCAAATCGCTAAAGCTTTAACACTTAACACTATTCATTCTGTTAGAGGTTACTTCCCAACTTATTGGCAGCAAGAATATGCAGATCTTTACAGTTCCATATGGATGGAAAGGACCGTAAACAGATACTCTCTGCCTGGAGAAGGTCTTCACTCTTATCTAGAAACTGATTTTGGTTTTCTTCATGGTTATGATGAAGATAATTGGAGTAAATCAGCTAATATCAGACCTTTCCTACACTTATGGGGTTTGGTTACTAGAAAAGCTATTGATGAAAATGGTACAATACATACACCTGATCCTTGGGTAGCTGAACATGAAATTTCAGTTGAAATGGCTCTAAGAATGATGACTATTGAAGGAGCTTATGCAGTAAAACAAGAGGATTATATTGGTTCTCTAGAAGTAGGAAAGTATGCTGATCTTATTGTAATTGATGATGATCCTCTGACCATAAATCCCGCTGATCTTAAAGATATTAATGTTTTACTTACAATGGTTGATGGAAAAATAGAATTTCTGTGGACAAGTCACACATTTCCAACACCTTATACAGGTACCTCGCAAACCTCCTCTGCACTGTGGATTATACTTCTCACTTTGTTTGGTCTTCTAATTGTTAGAGATATTAGAAAGAATATCTTTGCAAAGCAGACTATTTGAACATGTATTCTACTAAACAAAACTTGAATAGACTTATAAATTGATACTTGATTTTTCTGGTATGTATGAAAGCACAGAATTAAATCAAACCTTGGAACTCCGTGATGGTAGAAAGTTAGGTTTTGCTGAGTTTGGAGATTTAAATGGTAAGCCCATTTTCCATTTTCATGGTCATCCTGGTTCTCGTTACGAAGTTCTTCTTCACGGAGACAAACCAACCAAACTTGGTCTACACGTGATAGCTGCTGAACGACCAGGTATTGGACTTTCTGATTTCCAACCAAGACGTAAGCTCTTGGATTGGCCTGATGATATCATCGAACTTGCAGATCATCTAGGAATTGAGAAATTCATTGTTGAGGGAATATCTGGAGGTGGTCCTTATGCTGCAGCTTGTGCTTATAAAATTCCTCATAGGTTAGAGTGTTGTGCTATTGTAGGAGGAATGGGGCCAATCAATATGAGAAAAAAGGGGATGATGAGATCGAATCGTATTGATTTTTTTATCGCTCGTAGACTTCCTTTTATTGTTAAATATATGGTCAAAAAAACAATGAAAAAACTAAATGATCCAGATAAAGCTAAAGATTTTATGAAAAGGATTTTTAAAACAATGGCTGAACCAGATAGGATATTAGTTCAGGATTCTAAACTGTTAGATATTTTTACAACAGAATTTAGAGAAGCTTTCAGATCTGGGCCAGATGGAGTAACATATGAAGAAAAAACATATGTAAAACCATGGGGGTTTGAGTTAAGTGACATATCACCAGATCTTCAAGTTTATCTCTGGCATGGAGGTTTGGATGTGATTGTACCCATTTCTATAGGACGTGAGATGTGTGACTTAATTCCCAATTGTAAAGGTTATTTCTATCCAGAAGAAGCACATCTTTCTTTTGTATACAAGCACTTCGAAGAAATAGCTAAGGTAATATTAGGTCAATAATCTTTTTTTTTCTTATACTTCATTTTTCCAC
>JAUWEG010000129.1 GCA_030608385.1 Candidatus Heimdallarchaeota archaeon | reverse complement strand
GTTTTGATGCCACAATCTTTTTATTCATTTTTCTGGAATTAAACTCACTAGGTCATTATAGAAAGATTATAGCGAAACTCACTTAAGAATGACATTAATAGTAATCTAAGCTAGGTAATTAATTATGACGATTGATTTCAGAACTCTCCCAATCATTATACTAGCAGCTGGAGATTCTCAGCGAATGGGTATTCCAAAAGGACTTCTAGATTACCATGGAAAACCTTTTCTTAGTTATCAAATTGAGCGTTTGTTTGAAATTGGTTTTACTGATATTATAGTTGTTTTGGGAAAAGATTCCCCTATCTATCAAGAAAAAATCCCCCAACTCAAAAAATCAACTTTTATAGTGAACCCCCAACCTGAAAGAGGACCTTTTTCTTCGATACAAAGTGGAATATCTGGATTAAGAGATACGCACCAATCCGGAGTATTCATACTACCAATTGATGTTCCTTGTCCAAGAAAAGAGGTTTGGGACAAGTTAGCTGTGGAACTAAGTTCTTCTGAAGCAAATGTAACTATTCCAGAATTCAACGGAAAAAGAGGGCATCCTGTTTTGCTCTCTGATGAATTCAGACAACATCTTCAGACTTGTAGTTCAGATTCACGTCTTGATTTTGAGATTCGCAAACAAAAAGAACTACAAAAAGCAAAGATTATATCTGTTAATGACAAAAATATCACACTTAACCTCAACACACTTGAGGAATGGGAAGCATTTAAGGTGAAAAAATGAATGTTACATTTACTCTCAATGGAAAAGAAGTAACAGCTGAGTACGAAGAAGGCATGAGTGTTCTTGATGTTCTCAGAGAAGTCTGTTTGATAAAAAGTTGTAAAGACGGATGTTCAGGACAAGGTTTTTGTGGTGCTTGTACTGTTCTAATAAACGGTAAAGCAATGGTTTCTTGTAGACAGAAACCTGCATCTATTGAGGGAAAAGAAATTATCACTGTTGAAGGTTTAGATTTAGTAGAGCAAGATATACTTTCAAAATCTTTAGTTAAAGAAGGAGCTGTTCAATGTGGTTTTTGCACTCCTGGGCTTTTGATAAGAATCAAGGGTTTCCTTGATCAACACCCAACATCAACCAGAGAACAGAAAGCTAAAGCAATAACTGGAAATCTTTGTCGTTGTACAGGGTACCAACGCATTTTAGATGCAATGGAAACAGCTGAAGAACATTGGCAAGCAAAGAATCAAGATATTTCTGGTCCTCCTCGTAGAAACCAATTTTTTGGTGAACAATATGGTTTTGAGCGAGAATTTCAACCCAAAGAGCAGGGGGTTGGTAGCAGTACTCAGCGCTACCGTGGTGTCGATATGGCTCTAGGTAAGAAAGCCTTCATAGCTGATATGGAAGTAGAAAATCTGCTTCATGGAGCTTTGTTCTTAAGTGAACATCCACGAGCTAAGGTCATAAATATAGATATTTCTCTAGCAAAAACAGCTTGTGGAGTAGTAAGGGTGATTACTGCAGAAGATGTTCCAGGAAAAAGAATCATAGGGCATATAATTCCTGATTGGCCTGTATTTGTTGCTGAAGGTGAATCAACAAAATACATAGGAGATGTTTTAGCAATGGTGGTTGCTGATTCAATGATTCATGCTAGGGCTGCTCTAGAAAAAATAAAAATTACATATGAGGTTCTTGAACCAATAGACAATCCTGAAAAAGCATTAGCAGAAGATACTGTGAAAATTCATGAGAAAGGCAATCTTTTGGGACATACATTCTTTGGTCGAGGGGACGTTAACGAGGCACTAAATAAATCCAAATATATAATAAAACAGCAATTCAAAACACAACGTATAGAACATGCTTTCCTGGAAGTTGAGAGTAGTCTTTCAATCCCAACAGAAAACGGTGTTCATGTGTACAGTCAGGGACAAGGTGTGCATGAAGATCAACGGCAGATAGCTGAAGTTTTAGGATTAAAGAATGAGGAAGTAATTGTAGAACTTGTTACTACTGGTGGAGCTTTTGGGGGAAAAGAAGATCTCTCTTGTCAAGCTCAAACAGCTGTAGCTTCATTTTTATTAAAAAAACCAGTTAAGACAGTGCTTACCAGAGAACAATCCCTACTCATGCATCCAAAACGTCATCCTATGACAATGAATTATGAAGTAGGAGCTGATGAAAATGGAAAACTTACAGCTGTTAGATTAAGACTCATTGCAGACTCTGGAGCTTATGCTTCATTAGGCGCACAAGTTGTTGAACGAGCAGCTGGACATTGTTGTGGTCCCTATTATGTTCCACATGTAGATGTAGATGCAAAATCTGTATACACAAATAATCCTCCTTGTGGAGCGATGCGTGGATTTGGTGTTAATCAAACTTCTTTTGCAATTGAATCTTGCTTGAATATGATAGTTGAAAAAATGAGGGGAGATGGAATTGATATTGATGATTATGACATAAGAGAAAAGAACATTCTCAAAGATGGTCAAAGGTTTGCAACTGGACAAAAGATGACAAAAACTGTCATTGGAATGCAAAAATGTCTTGATGCAGTAAAGGATGTTTACAAAAATTCAAAGGTTCCAACAGGGATAGCTTGTGGGATAAAAAACACAGGTGTAGGTAATGGACTTGAAGACACAGGAAGAGTACTGATAAGAGTCCTTGAGGATGAGCAACTTGAAATCTTAACCGGTTTTACAGAAATGGGTCAAGGATTGTTTACAGTAATTACTCAAGTTGTTACTGAACTTACTGATATTCCTCCAAGTCAGATGAATGTTAAATCCATTAGTTATCCAACAACAAAATGCGGTATGACTACAGCATCAAGAGGTACTGCTCTGGATACAATGGCTGCAAAATTTGCTGCAGAGAAACTTGCACTAGCACTTCAATCAACTTCATTAAAGGATTTAGCAGGTAAAGAATTTCATGGAGAATATATAACTAACTTTACTGTCAAACCAGGAACAAAAGTAGATAATCCTGTAACACATTTAGCGTTTAGTTATGCAGTACAAATGGCTTTTCTTGACGAAGAAGGCAATCTTAAGAAAATAATAGCAGCACATGATGTTGGAAAAGCAATCAACCCGATGGCATGTGCAGGTCAGTTTGAAGGGGGAGTACATATGGGTCTTGGACATACTCTCTCGGAAAGTTTTCCGACAACTAGAGGAGTACCAGATTCTTTGAGAATGAAGGATCTCCAAATAGTTAAAGCTAAAGATACTCCTGAGGTTGAAGTTATTTTAATTGAAGTACCTGAGGACATAGGTGGTTTTGGATCTAAAGGTGTTGGAGAGATTGGACTCGTTCCTACAGCTGGAGCCGTTGCAGGAGCTCTACACAAGTTCGATGGTAAAACTCGTTTTGAGCTTCCTATTGCACGAAAATAAATATACTGTTTTGTCTTTTATATCTTCTATCTCTTAGAGCTTCGAAAGTGTTATGCCTAGACTCTTCTTATATCTAACCCAATAATTGCCTTCTCGAGGTTTATGCTTTTGTTAATCTCCACCTTCTTATCAAATATAGGGTTGAAAGACCTATTATCATAACAACTGTTACAAACATCAGTTCATATCCAATGGTGAATGTAGGAAATGTAAGAGTAGGAGTTGTAGCACAAGTAGGTTGTACAATACCAGAAACACTTGACATATATTCAAATGCCAAATCAAGATTGTATTCATAAGGTACTAAAGAATCATCAAAACCTATTACTCCTTTAGGAACTGGTGTTACTCCTGGTGTACCTGGATTAACACCAAGATTTTCTGCTATAATTTCTCTTGGTACAGCATGGCTTATTGCTTTTCTTATCATTTTTGCAGCTTCTGAATTACCTTGTGGAGTTAGTTCCCCTGTCCCAAAAACTGGGTGTTTCATGTTCATAGCGAGTTCAATTTGAGTAAGATCTTCTACAAAAACAGCTTTGACATTCGCATCTTCCTCGAAATCTTGGAGAGCTGGATAAAAACTTTCATCCATTATATCTATTGCACCTGAAATTAATGCATTTACAGCATTGTCTTTTCCAGATATTGAGATAAAATTAATTTCATCAAGATTAGGTTGTAATCCATTAGAAGAAGTTAAATTATTCCAGTAAGGATTTGGTATTAATTTAATATGATCAGCTAATTTGTTAAAATCTGCAAAAACGAAAGGTCCGCATGATTTAACTAGCTTATCTATTACATTTCCACCTAGTGGTTCTTCACTAAAAATAGATAAACCGAAAGTTGAAACTAGAGGTTCTACTTCACTTTTATCAATTATGCCATATGAAAGAGATCCAAGTGGAAAATTATTGATTTGAGTCATGTTAAAATTGATTGTGGTACTGTTAACTACTTGGATAGAATCATTTGATGCAAACCATTCTGTGAGTTCTTCTCTTATTTCAGAATTTGAAATAGGAGACATGAATAGATCATAAGAATATTTTACGTCTTCAGCAAGTACTGGATTTCCATCACTAAATTTAGCATTAGAATCGATAACAACAGTGATGTTTTTCTTATCAGCACTAATTAAGTAACTTGATGCAATTGAAGGTTCCCAGTAATGAGTATCTAGATTTCTTTCAAATAATCCACCATATACAGCTTGCATCCACAATCCGTCTTCATAATTATCTTGAAGGAAAAGATTGTAATTACTAAACCTAGGTATATGAGTTTTGTCTGGAATGGTTGCTGCATACGGTATAGCAAAGGTTAGTTTTTTGTTTTCAGTGTTGTCCCAATATTCAGCTCTATGATAAGAATTAGCGAGTAATAACTCATCAATTCCAACAGTTCTATTGCGAAAACCATATATCGAGTTCAAACAGACGACTGGGATTGAAGGTATATCTTCATATAAGATTGCTTGTAAATCATGAGCTAGAAGAGTTCTTTCAAAGGGATCCTGTTCAACCATGTATTGTGCAAGTACACTATCATACGTAGGATTACTATACTGATAGTAGTTTGTTGTTATCGGTCCAAAACTTGTTGTGTCGAATTTCCCAGCAAGATTTAGATCGAAGTCCCATTTTCTTTCTCCGATAATCAATATGTCATACCCTCCTTCATTATATGTAGGTATGTGATCATATTCTATGTAAGGATAATTCCAAGTTCTGTAACCTACATTAGTCAAGCTAGTTGTTTCATGAAAATCAATACCAATAGCAATTTTAGGAAGAATGTTTTCCATTGTCATTCCTACCACCCATTGTGGAGGACTTCTACTCGGACCTTCGTTAGTAGATAGAAAAGTGAGTGAAAAAAATGATGTTGGTAAACAATCTTGATCTCCCTGTGATATATTCAAGGGTAATAACAAGAATACAGTAACCAAAACCATATAGACGATTTTTCTCTTCATTTTATACTGTTCTATACTATTGAAACAGCCTTTATAATTCTTTGTAGGTAGTTTTAATGATTAGAATAATAATTAAAAACCTTAGAGATTTCAAAGAAAAGAGAATTCAAAGGAAGAGAAGATTCATTCATGTGTTTGAAACAAAAAATAAAGTGAAAAAGATAAAAAAAGATAAACTATTTTCTGTGTTTTCTCAAAATTGAAATCGAGGTTAATCCGATAATAGATATTAGTAATATTGCTAATCCTTCATATCCTAGTGTGTAGGCGTTGGTGTAGGCGTTGGTGTAGGAGTGATTTCTCTGATTACATCATAGGTATAGGTGAGATTGGTCTTGTTCCTACAGCAGGAGCAGTTGCAGGAGCACTACACAAGTTCGATGGTAAAACTCGTTTTAAGCTTCCTATTGCACGAAAATAAATAATAATGAAAGAAGAAATAAAAAAAAGTTGAGAGGAAAATCTTCGAAGATAATTTTAAGGAACAATTCTGGTTCCTGTTTCACCCTTTAAAGCCCTACCAATGTTTTCAGGATTAGTGATTAAAGCTTCTTTACCACCTTGCTCTAAAAATTGAACAATGGCTTTAATTTTAGGCTCCATAGATCCTTTGGCAAAATGGGTTCCTTCCTCTAGATACTTCTTTGCTTCAGCAACGGTAAGCTGATCTAAATCTATTTGATTAGGTTTACCGAAATTCAAGGCAACTTTTTCAACAGCAGTTGAAATTAAAAGCATATCAGCTTTAATTTTATTTGCTAGGAATGCAGAAGCAAAATCTTTGTCAATTACTGCTGCAGTCCCCTTTATTCCTTGATCTGTCTCAATAACTGGTATTCCTCCTCCACCCACAGTAATTGTGATTGTACCGGAATCGATTAGTGTTTTGATGGCTTCCAATTCCATAATTTCTACAGGTAATGGAGAAGGTACTACACGACGCCAGCCTCGACCAGCATCTTCAACTACATTCCAACCTAATTCTTCTTTCCTTCGTTCAGCCTCTTCTACTTCCATGAATGTACCAATAGGTTTAGCAGGAGTCTGGAAAGCAGGATCAGTTGGATCTACACGAACTTGGGTAATTACTGTAGTTACAGGTTTATCAATCCCTCTTTTTTTGAGCTCGTTTTGGATATTCTGTTGAAGTGAATAACCAATAGCACCTTGACTATCTGCTCCGCAAACATCAAGAGGGAGTTCATGCATTCCTTCAACCTTATGGGCGATTTCACTTCGTCTTAAAATGAAACCAACTTGAGGTCCATTACCAT
>JAUWEG010000130.1 GCA_030608385.1 Candidatus Heimdallarchaeota archaeon | reverse complement strand
AACATTCATTATTCTACTTTTGACATTTTCGATGATTGTGGGATCTAATCAAGCTGCACAAGCTCTAAATTACAATCAAGATTCCTCTGATCAAGAAATGCAACAAGTAGTAACTGAACCGGCACAAAATGAAGTGGGATTGGAAAATACGGAAGATACAATCGAAATATGGATTGTCCAAGATTTTGTGATAACGGTGTATGACTTAGCATTTATAGAGTGTCATGTGCTGAGTCTTTATGGAATTGAAATTGACGTAGATATTGAAATATGGATTCAATATGATAATGGTAGTGTTTACCTCATTTATCAAGAATCAAGGGTGTTATTTCCTTATTTGGAATACATCTTTAATGTAACATATTCTTTCACATCAATAGGTTTGCATCTAGTTAATCTAAAAGTGATGGATTTAGTACATCTACAAGAAGTTACAACTGTGTGCTATTGGGAAGTTATTGATGGTTATTTAGAAATATATATCTATCAAGACTACGAAGCACAAGTCGGAATAGAAATTAAAATGGAGATATACATATACAGTGGGTATGCCATTGCTAAAGAATTGTATATTGAAGTATTAATTGATGACGGTTTAGGTCCAGTACAAATACATGAAGAAACCACGTGGGTGGCTGCTTATAATGTACTGATAATTGTAGTCTATTGGACTTTTGCACTACCATTACACTATGATGTGACTGTCGAAGTTACCGATATTGTAGAACAATTTGTATGGTATGCTTATTGCTACTGGGAAGTATTTGATGGGTTCATTGATATTGTAATTGAGCAAAACTATGAAGCTTGGATTGGCGTTGAAGAAAGAATACAGATTTGGGTATACAATTACTATGCTATCGATATTGAGGCTGATGTCTCTGTTTGGATTACGAATGGAACACATACTTTCGAGCTATATTTCAACGTTCTTGTGACAATAAATGCTGGGACGTATTTTACGACCGAAATCTTCTATACATTCATCTATGAAGGATTTTGGGAACTCTATGTAGAAGTTTATGTAATTGAGTTCGAAATTACATGGAGAGAATATTGTCTAGAAGGATGGTGGATTTATGGAGGATTCATAGATGTTTGGATCTACCAACAATACGAAGTTTTCGTTTCTGAAGAAGCAATTATGTATTGTTGGGTCATGAGTAATTATGCAGTTGATCGAGATATAGCTATTGAAGTATGGATAACTAATGCAACGCATAGCATCCTGATATATGGAAAGACTACGGATATCGCTCCCGGAGAAGTGTATAACTTCACGGTATATTGGGTGTTCCTTTATGCTGATTATTGGGATGTGAAAATCGTTGTTATCGATTTATTCTCAGGTATATTTTATGTAGATTATTGCTACTGGTACGTTTATTGGGGATATTTTGAACTCTATATTTACCAAGAATACTATGGATTACTAGATCAAGAACTCTGGATGATGTTTGAAATCTATAATTTCTTTGCCGTAGAGAAGACTGTAGGTGTTGAAATACTCATTTTCGATGGAGTAGACTATGTTCAACTATACTATGAAATTGTACTGATAGATGCACTTGGATTCTATTTCTTTGAACTATGGTACTTATTTGCAATGGTAGGTTACTATGATGTGATACTAATTGTAACGGAACTTGATACGGGACTAGTGTGGATAGAATATTGTTGGTGGTGGATCTATGCTGAATATCTTGACATCTGGATTGTCCAAGATTTGGAAGCTTCTGTTGGCGAAGAAGTCCTTATGGAATTTTGGATAGTAAACTACTACTCAATTGAAATGGATTTAACAGTTGAAGTATGGATAAGTGGTGATACGGATCCAATTATTTCTGATACGGTGATGATCCCAGCTAATGGTATCTACACATTCACATTACCTTACACATTCCTCTACGCAGGATTTTACACTGTAACCTTGATTGTAATAGACAATGCAACAGGTGCACATTGGGTAGAGTACTGTAGATGGAGTATCTATGAAGGGTTCATTGAAGTCTGGATAATTCAAGACTATGAAGCTGTTGTAGGTCAAGAAGTATGGATGCAATTCTACGCACAGAGCTACTATAGTTATGATATACCAATTTACGTAGAAGTAAGAATAGATACGGGCTACGGAATTGTTATACTGTTTACAGATTCCTTGGTTTTACTATCTTATCAATTACTCATGTGGAACCTGAGTTATATATTCATGAATCCAGGAATATTCCATATCTACTTTGTAGTAGTTGAAGTACAAACAGGAAATGTTTGGATAGCTGAATGCCGTTGGTATATCCATGAAGATGGTTATCTAGACATATGGATTGAACAAGGTTACTACGGAGAAACAGGAGTAAACTACCTTATGCAATTTGGTGTAGGGAATCTCTATTCAATCGACAAAGATCTTAATCTTGTAGTAAAAATAGTACAAGGAGCTGACTCTTGGATAGCTCATAATGAAACGAAATTGGTACTGTCGATGACAACGTATAGTTTCGATGTCAATTGGATGTTCGTAAACGATGGTTGGTATGATGTTTATTTCATAGTCACTGATGTCGTCACAGGAATTGTTCAAACATTGGATTGCTGGTGGAAGATTGAGGAAGCGGTCATTATACCTGAATTCAGTGCTATAACTCTGATACCAATTCTAGGAGCTCTTTCTGCAGCAGTATATCTAGCACTTAGAAGGAAAAGGAAACTAACTCACTAATCTATTTTCTTTTTTTCTTTTTTATTTTCTTTTTACAATAATTTCTAATACCATTGCAATAGATTTTTAAAATTCATTTTTCGCTTGATTCTATCTTATATGGTGAACTAAAATGAAAAGATATTTTGTAACAGGATCGTACGGGCAAATAGGTATGGATCTTATTCCAGCTATGCTAGAACGTTATGGAAAGGAAAACGTTGTTGCTACAGGAAGAAAGAAAATTAATCCTACATTCAAAGAATTAGATGTAATCTATCATAGGCTTGATGTAAGAGATCACTATGGACTAAGAAACCTATTGGTTGAGTATGATATTGATATAATTTTACATAATGCTTCAGTTTTATCAGCTACTGGAGAGAAAAACCCACAGCTAGCACATGCAATAAATTTTGAGGGATTCTACAATGTGCTAGAAGCAACACGTGAATTAAATCTAGAACAGCTGTTTGCACCATCATCAATCGCTGCTTTTGGACCTACAACACCATTGGTGAATACACCTAACGATACTATCATGCAGCCAACAACAATCTATGGAATTTCAAAAGTATATGTTGAACTCATGGGTGAATATTACAATAAGAAGTATGGTTTAAACTTCAGAAGCTTAAGATATCCTGGTGTTTTAGCACCCAGTGAACCTGGAGGAGGAACAACAGATTTCGCGATTTGGGCGATTTTTGAGGCACTTAAGAACAAAAAATACGAATGTTTCTTGTCGAAAGATGTAAGGTTACCTTTTATGATGATGAGTGATTGTCTCAAATCAACTTTTGATCTAATCGAAGCTCCTGATGACAAACTTAAACATCGTTCTTTCAATGTTACAGGAATGAGTTTTACACCTGAGGAATTAGCTAATGCTATAAAGGAATACATTCCTGAATTTGAAATGACTTACAAACCTGATTTCAGAGATGCCATCGCTCGATCATGGCCACAAAGTTTGGATGATTCTGCAGCTAGAGAAGAATGGGATTGGAATCCAGAATTTCCATTTGATAAAATGGTCGTAGCAATGCTTGATGGAGTAAGTGAGAAATTGGGAATCCCATACAAATAATCCCCTTCACTCTTTCTTTATTTTTATTTTAGTTTTCAGACAATTAACTATTAGATCAATGAAATTGGTTTGAGTTTTCTCTGAAATAGTTTTAATATGAAAATGTTATTCTGAACAAAGATATATTAGTGCCTTTGTTAACGTATATAAAAGTTTGAGGTTAGAAAATGAAAGGATTCAACAAAATCATTGTTATGCTATTCATGCTTTTTTCTTTATTTGCTCTTCCTTTCATCATATATTATTCTACTGAGCAAACAGTTATTACACAATGTAGTTCAGCTGAAATTTGTATCGCTTCTGATTTAGACTTTCTACTCTATGATTTTCAAGGAAAAGGAACAGAAGCAGAACCATATATAATTGAAGATATGAATTTCAAGAATAATACAATAAAGCCTATTTTGATAAGAAATACTTCTGTTTTTTTTATTATTCGTAATTGCAGTTTTGAGAATCTTTTTGATTCATACCAAATCACAATACATGGAGTAAGAGATGGAACTGCAAAAATTCTTGATAACTTGTTCAATGGAACTTATTGTTTAGAAGCTGAGAGTGCTGATTCAATTATTGTACAAGGAAATAGTTTTTTTTCTTTTTATTTAGGATTAAGAATGGAAAACTGTTCTAACATTAAAGTTTCTGATAATTATTTTAGTTCAATGATTTACTATATCTTTGGTTTTGGTCCTTCTAGTAATGGAATCATATTCTCTGATAGTGAAAAAGTACTTGTTACAAGAAATCAATTTCATGATTTGAATCATGGGATTAGAGTCTTTAGTACTTCTGGAGTTTCTATATTTGATAATTTAATAACAAACGTAGTAGGAGGTATTTGGACTGATTTTTGTGGAGACGTGGATATTAAGGGAAATATTGTTAGTGCTGGATGGATAGGGATATGGATTATGAACAGCCCATTTTCAGTTGTAGAACAGAATAATTGCACTGGGGGATATTATGGTATCTATCCAAATGAATCTCCAAATACGATAGTTCGTAGAAATAATCTAACTAATACTGGAATTTATCTCTATACTTCAAGTCATTTAGATTATGAAACATATACCTTTGAGGATAATTATGTAAATAATAGACCATTTGGTTATTTTCTAAATCTAAATAATGTAACCTTCAAAGAACAGATTTATGGTCAATTATTCTTTGTTTTTTGTGATAACTTGAGGTTAGAAAATCAGTATATTTATAATACTTCTATTGGTGTATATGCTATGTACTGCAGCAACATTTCAATAGAAGAATCAACTTTCCAATACAATAATTACGGAATTCGAATCAGATCTTCAAATTTGATTAGTATCAGAAACAATATAATAAAATCATTTATTGCTGCTATAGACATCAATTCAGTTTTCATAATGAACATTGCTAATAATTCTTTGAGTTATAGTAATTATGGCGTTATAGCCTCAAACAGCTATTTCTCAAACATTACAAGAAACTTCCTATTTAAGAACGATTTAGGTGTTTTCCTAAGTTCAGGTTGTGAATATTTTGAAGTCACATATAATATATTTTTAAATCATACTGATTTTGCAATTGATATTCATGGTGATTTAAATTTAATTCACCACAATAGTTTCTATTTTAATTACGAAATAGACGGATCACAAGGTTATGATAGTGGTGATGGAAATTACTGGTATGATACAACTACCAATGAGGGAAATTGGTGGTCAAATTGGTCTGGAAATGGTTCTTATCCCATCTATGGAAAAGCGGGATCTAAGGATTTCTATCCTTTGTCTACTCCCCCAACTTAGTAAAATAATATTCAAAAAAATACTTGATTTAGTGATAAAGTAGTTAAAAAAGAAATAGAAAAAAATCTAAATTCAATTCCTTTCTTTTTTCTACAAATTATCTAAACGATTAGTTTCTTTTTTCATTTTCTTAGTAATTCATTTTTACTAAGTATTTATACGAATTTGCTAAATTATGTTTAGCGTTAAACGCTGAACAAATCAAGACATGGCTTAAAAAGTTAGAATTAACCTCTTTGGGAAGATTTTGCTTTTCTGTTTTGATTTAACTAAACTAACTAAATTGGTGAAAATATGACAGTCTCTCAAGCAAGATTTAGACTCCCTCGGAGTCCATTTATCGGTTTTCGACTCAATCCCAAATACAGAAGCTGGTGGATTAGTATACTCATGACTATCCTAATAGCTGTTCCAATGTCACTAGTTATGGCATTAATTGTATATGGCCCTGCAGATTTAGCACAACACTTTGCATTAAATCTCTTAGCAGCTGGACCAGTAGCTTTCTTTGCAGCTCACTTTGGTTTCAATGGTATTAAGATTAAAAATGTGCCACTTCTACCAGGTATAGGACCTTTTGCTGAAAAAGTAATGAAGTATGATTTCGGACTAGCGATGAGAACACAACCCATGAAAAAACTACTCACTAGTGGAAAATTCTGGGGATTCGGATTAATTGTGGATGCACTTCTATGTATTGAAATTGCAATACTTGTATCCTTTATCAAAGTTCCATGGTTAGCTATGCACTTTGCCCCAGGGTGGGGAAAAGCATGGTTGATTTCTTTTGGTCAATCTTATGCTCTAGCATTTGGCATAGCACTTGTATGAATTATAGCAACAGTCTGGTTGCTAAAAATCTGGATGTGGAAACCATCTGGACCACCTCCAGCTCAAGAATGAAGCTCTTTGTGAGCTTTAATTCTTCTTTTTCTTTAAGTAATAAGTAATAACAATGACACAAACT
>JAUWEG010000170.1 GCA_030608385.1 Candidatus Heimdallarchaeota archaeon | reverse complement strand
AATTAAATTGGATGATAATGAAATTCTTCGTCTATTACAGAATAAACAATCAGATAAAGATATGAAGGAACCTTCAGAAAAAATGATAAAAGAAATTGAGGAAATGAAGGAACTTGCTCAACCTTTAATCAAACCGAGAGGGATTTTTGAGATTTTTGAGAGTAATAATCTTGATCCGAAATTTCTGTTCAAGAAATCTGATATCACTGTATTCGCTATTTGTACAATTAGTAAAGATTTGGAAAACTTAAGTAAAGATTATCTCAAGAGAGGTGAATTGGCTAAAGGAGTCATACTGGATGCAATAGCTTCTCATGCGGCTGAACAGACAGCTGAAAAAGTAAATCAGACCATTCTAAATGAGTTAAGAGACACAATTCAAGAAAAAGAAGTCAGTTATCGATTTAGCCCTGGCTACTGTCAGTGGGAATTAGATAAAGGCCAGAAACAGATTTTCGGTCTTCTGGATAGCGAAAAAATAGGTGTTTCTCTAACTACTTCAATGATGATGAATCCAGTGAAATCTGTATCATTTGCGATTAATATAGGAATAGAGGTTGACAAAGAACTAGGAATAAGGGGTTGTGAGAATTGCGATATGATTAATTGCGCTTATCGCAGAGAAAAATAAATTAATGAGAGAAGATTTCTCTTACTTTTTTGGATCTATAAGAATCAAGTTGAGGAGCATGTAATAATTTCCTATTTACGCTCTCATAAAGAACATTAGAATCCAGTATTGATCCAACAGATTTTATTGCATCAACTATAAATTCTGCTTTTTCAATTAGGTCTTGTTTTCTCTCTAGAACATAAGGATCCCAGATCATTGCAGGTTGACCCTCTAGACACTTAGTGATCACTTGTTTTGCTATTTTACAGCTTTCAATAACATTCTCAGGGGTTGCAGCATGATTTGCTTCGCTATAACTTACAACATGAATAATATGTGGATTAAGTTGCATCTGCAACATTGTTGATTGTGCGAGTTGCCCTTTTGCCATATCTAAATCTATAGGATAACTAAATAGTCCTGTTCTTGTTTGAGTATAAACAGTAAAATTATCATCTTGCAGCGATTCAATCATTTCTTTTTGGGCAAGCATCTTTGCCAAGTCATCTCTTTGGTTTGTTTGAGGAGGTGTATTAAACATATACTGTGAGATAAAATTTCTCACTCCTAGATCTTTGCAAATATTTGCACCCAAAAATCCTGCTGCTATTGCTACTTCATCCTTTGCATCTCTTAAAGACCAATGATGTGATTCGAGAATCTCAACAGGGATTTCCTTTTCAGCATGCCATTTTATTGCATCAAGATGGGCTTGTATTGATGATTTTAACTCCATTGGTCCTCTTCCATCCATTTGGTTAAACCAAAAGATAGGTATCGCTGCCCATGCATTATTTATTGTATCAACATAAAGTTGAGCTAATTCTATCAAATCATCTGTTCCTGCATAAGCCCTCATCAAAGGGTAATTTCCTACTCTCGAAGCTTGAAAAAGCTGTTCATAATCCTCTTTTGATCTAACAGGAACACCGCCAGCACCTTTACCAGAACTCATTCTTTCAGGATGGAAAAAGTGTGCTTGTGCATTTTGGTCAGTTCCTAAAGAGATAATATCAAGACATCTGCTTTCAGCAATCTTTCTAATTCCTTTTGTTGTTTCTTCTAAAGAAGGTAAACCAAAATGATGTCTTAAAACAGGAAATGGATTTTTTGAATCTATTCTCTCAATAATATGTTGAGGAGGTACTAGGAATTTATCTTCTACAAAACCTCCTTTAAGATAAGCAATTGCTTGATCTGAATCATCTCCTCCAAAATAAGCACTAAAGAAACCTTCTTGTTTTTCGCTTAGAACAAGTTCAGGTAAGCCGCCAAGGATAAATTCTCTTTCACTTAATCCTTCTTCAGTAATTCTTCTTTTCAATTGTTTTAGAATTTTAATTCCTGCTCTAGGAGTCAATCTATAACTCAAACCTACTATGTCAGGGTTATGTTCTCTAATTGCATTAATGATTTGTTCAGTTTCTACAGCAGGTCCCAAGAAAATTGTTTCGTAACCTTGTTTTTCTGCTAGTTTCAAAAATCTATGAATGCCTGCAATATGAACACAATCACCAATACAGGCGCCCAAGATTTTTTTCATTTAATCTCCTCCAACCGTGGCTCCGACTGCAGTTTTATATTCTGTTATTGTTTCAAGTTCAGATACTATTCTTAGATCTTCAAAAATTGTTCTAGCATTCAGTCCTAACCTGTCTAAATTTCTTCCTTGACTTCTAAAATCAACCTTCAACTCCACTGAAGCTTTGTTTATCAATTCATCAATATATCTTGTATCAATACCAATGGATTTACCAAGTTCAGAAAAAGGAACAAGACCTGTAGGAATGTCCTCTGTTAAATATCTCATATTGAAAGTTGTGGGAGCTGCTAATCCTTCATAAAAAGGATTGTTATGTAAAGCATCAAAAAGACTCGAGTTTGGGAGACTATATCTTTCACACAACCATTCTTTTAATGATTGAACCTCTACTCCAAAGCTTCTTGCGATGGTTCGTCTTTCATTGTCAACATGTTCCATATAGTCAACTACTTCTCTTGTAGCCCCGTCTCTGTAAAAATCAAATGTCTCTTTATTTCTTATTCTCTCTTCATTTAACAAAGTTATTGTAGGATGGAACACTGCGCCAATATTTCCTAAACTTGTTGTTAAGAAGTCTTCTACAGCATAAAACTGAGGATAATCTTCATTTAGCATAGAAACTACCTGAGAAGTGCGGTGATTAGGTAGAACAGATAAAGAAACAGAATTCTTAATTCCCTTAACATCACTTAAACCAGGTTCTAAGATCCTTGTAGCATAAATCAAGGTATTAGCTTCTGCTATAGTAACATCTGCAGACAAACCTCCTTCTAAAAGAGCATTCATAAATTCTAAACTGCCAAAAGTTCTTCCAGGATTTAGAACAATTGTTTGCTCCTCTTTGAGATGGGGAGCTAAAGCAGTAGCTATATCATAATGTCCAGTAGCTGTTGTAACGACCATAATTAATTCTGTCCCCCTCACAGCCTCTGAAATATCAGTAGTAACTAGATTTAATTTTCCCTTTGAATGTATTTCTCCTTGTAATTCAATTTCCTTCTTTTTCATAAGAAGACGAATTCTATCTACAGATCTGTTGTAGAGATTAACTTCATTTCCTTTACTTGCAAGATAACCTGCAATTGCTTGTCCTCCACATCCAGCTCCTATTATGGCAATATTCACCAAATCACCCACTTGAGGGGTGATTTTGTTCTACACACTATTTTTCTCGTAATAAAGTAGTTTTGATAAACTAATTCCAAGTTAGAGTTGTTTTCCACGTATTTTGTTTCTTTATACATTTTTTTTCACCTAATTGTTTTTTAGTATTGTAGCATTGATTTAGTAAGAATCTTTCTTGAAGTTTCGCTGTTTTAAACGTTCTAAGTAAATAGAGTAGTTTTCAATATTTAATACCACAAACGAAGCAATTTTCGTTAGTGATACCATTATTCTTCATAATTGAGCATTACAGTTAGTCAATCATATAACTATTCATATCTTTAAATAGTTATTCTTTTATTATCCTATATATTAATAAGTTCTTATATTGATTATCAAGTAATGTTGTGATGAATCTATAATTAATTAAAGCAAAGCATAATTAATATGTTGTTTTCAATGGTAATTACTATAAAGGAAAGCTTGAAAGATGTTATTTTTCTTTGATTAATCGGAAATAATCTTTTAAACACAGCAAATTATTTTATACATAACTGATAAATTGTTTGAGTTAATTGTGATGAGACCTACTATCAATATTCTTGAAGAAGAACTAAAGGAAAAAGTCGTTTTAGAAGCAATGGAAATACTAGATGAGATCGGTTTTTTTGTTGAAAATGATGAAGCACTACAAATCCTACAAAATGAAGGATTAAATGTTGACACAATTAATAGACGAGTAAAAATCCCGCCAGATCTTATTAAGAAATCATTAAAAACAGCCCCCTCATCAATTCCGCTCTATGATAGAGAAGGTAATTTAGTTACTAAATTAGAGGGAGATAATATCTGTTTTGATCCCGGTTCAGCGGCACTTAATGTTTTAGATCCAGAAACCAATGAAATTCGATCCGCTATTACAAAGGATTTTGTTGATTTCACTAAAGTTGTTGATCAACTTGAACACATACATGCTCAAAGTACTGCAATAATCTGTTCAGATGTGCCAGAAGAGATTGGTGATAGATATAGACTGTTAATTTCATTGATTTACTCAAAAAAACCAGTTGTAACCGGAACATTTGCAAAAGAATCTTTTGAAGTAATGAAAAATATGTTAGTAGCTGTAAGAGGTAGTGAAGAGGAACTAAGAAGAAAACCTCTAGCTATATTTGATGCTTGTCCCTCTCCACCTTTAAAATGGAGTGATTTGACATGTCAAAGTATAATTGATTGTGCTAAATATGGCATCCCTTCAGAATTTGTATCTATGCCCATGACTGGTGCCAATGCTCCTGTAACCATTCTTGGTGCAGTTGTTCAACATGCAGCAGAAACATTAGCTGGAGTTGTTATAACTCAACTTGTATCTCCAGGAGCACCCGTAATATGGGGGGGTTCTCCCGCAGTTTTCGATCTACGAAAGGCTACTACACCCATGGGTTCTATTGATACTATGATTCTTGATCTCAGTTATGTTGAAATTGGCAAATATCTCAATCTACCTACTCATGCTTATCTAGGTTTGTCAGATACCAAGATACTTGATATGCAATCTGGATTTGAATCTGGTATGGGAGCTCTTTTAGCTGGAATCAAGGGGGTAAACATGATTTCTGGAGCTGGTATGATTGATTTCGAAACAACTCAAAGCATTCAAAAAGTTGTCATTGATAATCAGATATGCGGAATGATACATAAATTCAATAAAGGAATTGTCCAAAGAGATGAGCCTATTGCTAAGAATCTGCTAATTGATTTAGAAGAAAAGACTCATTTGCTTTCTCACGATCATACACTGAAGTGGTTTAGAGA
>JAUWEG010000032.1 GCA_030608385.1 Candidatus Heimdallarchaeota archaeon | reverse complement strand
GAAGAGAAAATAAACTTTATCTACACAACTTGAGTAAAAACCTTTCTCACATTTTTTCCTTATCTTGAATATTAGGGCTTTTATCCTCTTATCGGTTTAGATGAAATCGCCTGTTTCTATTTTTTGAGGTAAATAGAAATTTGTAATATATTGAGGATCTCTTGCATTTAAAGCTTGTATTTCAGCTTTGTAGCCACTAGCAAGTAATATTTGCAATTGTTCTTCCCATCTTGGTTTTCGTTTTACAAACTCTTCTTCTAACATCAATTTAGATCTGTGAATGTCTTTAGAAGTTAGCTTAAGTAAAGCACTTCGGGGAATGTCAAATCCACTGTCTTGAGATAAATCACTTGGAAGTAATCCCAACCATTTGATATTAGGAACAGCTAAGTGGCTGGATTCAAAACTTAACGCTTTACTACCAACACTATAAACTCTCATAATCTCAAAACCATAAGGATCGGCATCCATTATTGCGAATATGGGGATGTTCAAATCATCATTTATTTTCTTAAGAAACTGTCTTGTAGCTATATCAGGTTGGCCTTTAGCAGTTATCAAAATACTTGGAACATAATCGTAGAAGTGATCTTCAGCTAAACGATTGAAAACAGCATCTTTCTCTATAACTAAACACATTTCTGCATCAGTATCGAAATCGTCTATATCATCAATATTGGGAGAAATTGCTTTCCCAGCACCAATTGCTCTGCAGTCAATTAAATCTCCTTTTTCCTTGAAGCTAATTCTTCCAACAACTATTCCTTTGGAGGATGCACTCACATTAAGGGAAGAGCGAGTTACCTGAAGCATTGCACCGAGATCTTCAACTAAAGAATCTGAAACAGACTGCTTTTCAAAGGAATTAACATCCATATAGAAAATATCTCTTTTTGTACTGTGTATGTCTCTCGAAAGAATATTATGTATTATTTTCATAATTATGGTCATTTGTTCAACAGAACTGACAGAAGAAAGGCTTCTAAATTGTCGTTCAATCAGCTGTCTACCGATTAACACAAGTTCTTGTTCTTCATCAAAACCCACATTTGATCCACTTCTAGAAGGAATGTAAAACGATGCTTCAGAGGGAGTAGCCAAAGCTTGTTTTAGAAAATCTAAAGCATATTCAACAAGTAAGTTATTTGTATCTTGAGATGATTTTGTTTTTACATGTGTTACACCATAAGGCATGAAATATTCTTTTTTCTTCAGAAGATCCTGCTTTAAAGCTTTAACATTATCCAAAGTAACAGTTCTTTTAATACTTACACTCATAGTAGTTTTTTCTAAAGGATATCTAGATAATTTTCTGTTTGGTTCCAGTTGATACCACTTTCTACCACTTCTCAGAAACAGAACGAAAGATCCTCTCTTTAAATCAAAAGTATCTTTTGCCCATCCATACATTTCTCTTGTAATAATTTCTTTACTAAAACCTACTGCACGCTCTGTTGCAGGTAAAACAGTTGAATTTGAAAAAATAAACTTGCTCATTTCTGTCATTTGTCTCCACCCTTTGAATTAGTTGGTGATGTTTTACTCGTCTTTGAAGAAGTTTTCTTCTGCCCAAGTTTAGTAGCTAAATCTAATAATGTGGTTTGTTTTGTGGAAGATTTGGTTGGTATTTTCTTAGGTGCTATTTTTGTAGTTGGGGGTTTCAAAGTAGTAGTTTTGGGGATTGGTTTTGCAACAGGTTTAGTTGTAGCAGGTTTCTTAGTAGGAGCTTTTTTAGCAGGTTTCTTAGTAGGTGGCTTGGTAGTAGTCTTAGCTTTTATTGTTTTTATTTTCTTCAAGGGCAGTTTACTTTTGATTCTCTTAATAGCAATATAACTAAGGTTGGTTTTTCCATCAAGAGTTGATGATGGGTATACTGCAAATTCCCCAAAGGTTGTTATGCCTAATTGTCTAATCTGTTTAACAACTTCAGTATCAACATCGATTTCGTTGATTGTCTTATTCAGATGTTTCTTCAAATCAGATACTTGTTGTAATTTCAAAACAGGTAATTTCTTTTTATCTTCTGAAGGAAACATTATTTCTTGTAGTGATTCAAAGCCTGAATTCTTTAATGAAACTACAGCTGATGCTTCTAAATAAGGTAATGTTTCTTTTACAGGAATTTGATCTTTTTGTGCCAATTTAATTGATTGGTCAGTTAATGTTGATAGATAACTCTTAACCTGTCTATCAGTAATTTTGATTATTTTTGCCAAATCTTTTGTTTTGTGTGCATAAACCCCCCACAAGTTGAAAATACCCTTCTCATGCAATGCAAAAACGCTACCAGGATTATCTCTAATCATATCTGTTAAGAAGTAGACTGGAGAATCAAGTATTCTGTTTATTTTTACTAAGATTGAACTTCTAATTTTAGAAGAACTGGCAAGAATTTCATCGGATATGTTTAGATGAGAAATTGTAGAATACCCAGTTCTAATTAATTGTTTCCTTGAATTTTCGTCAATAAAGCTAACTTTCGAAACAGGATATAAACTTGATAAGAGTTGATTAATACTAATGAAATTAAGCTGTTTAATTATGGTTTGCATTGATGTTTGTTGTTTTTCAGTTAAATTTGATTTGATTTGTTTGTTAATATCTGTAGGTAAGACTAAATCTAATACTTGATGAATATTCAAATCTCTTAGCTTCTTAAGGAGCGTTTGATCAAGTGTGAATATTGATAAAGGTGCCCTCAAAGCTGATAGAATCTGTTCGAACTCTTGCTCCAAATTTTGAGCAGATGTTTTTCTAACATAATTGATAAGAGGTCCAAAAGTTCTAATTTTCTTCCTTTTTAGAAACTGCAAGTATTCAGTCGTTCTAAAGAAGCTGCTAAATCTGCTTTGTTCATTACTCACTGATTGAGTTATCTTATCAAATTTCAGCGCATATAAAATATCTGAACATAATGCTTTAGATTCTGCCTTTTGAGTAGTTTTGCAGAAGGTTAGAAGATCATACACATTACTCAGTTTCAGCCTAGTAACTTCATCTGATTTTCTTTTATCCTGTATTATACTTGGAAGTACTGTCAAGTCAGTTTCCATAACTTTACTTATTTTATTGCAGATAATCAGAACCTTAGAATCACCCTTCTTACTCTGTTCAAGAAAGACTAAAGCTTCTTCTATTGATCTGATATTACTATTATTGAGAGTATTAACTTCAGCCGTCGTAAGAAGGGAAGATGGGAATGAGGTCATATTCTGCAATAATTCTTGGAATAAACCTAAAGAGAGGTTTCGGACATTACGCTGTACATTTTTATCAGAAATCTGGTTATAGAGTTCTTTTCGGGACAACAATAGAAGCTCACTTATCTTCTTATATTTAGTAGCGGATATTTGAAGAATAGAATCAGCAGTTAGTTTAGTTAAGATGACAGGGGAACGATTTAGATAGGAGAAAAGTAATTCAATTGTTGGTTTTATTTTGTCATGTAATTTACGCCAAATTTCATCAAACATTTGTGTACTATATTTTTTAAGAAGAAGTAAATATTCAATTGACATTTCTGGACAATGAGATTTCTTTGCATTGGGATCAATGTTCAGAATGGTACATAATTGTGTCCCTCTGGAGAAAAAGAAATCTGCTGTTGATTCGATTATTTCTTTCTGTTTTTTGGTTATGGCTAGGTTTTCTGTACTATTAATGAGGAAGAGTAAATCAAGTATTGTTAATGATTCATCGAGTTTAGGTTCATATTTCTTGATATCGAATGTTTGAATAAAAGCCACTTTTGGTTTAATTTTCTTAGGTATAGCTTTGTCAGAGTAGAGGTTTGTTACTAGTTGATCATATGTTTTGTAACCTATCTTGTTTAGCGTTTCTATTTCTTGTTGGGAAAAAATAATATTGGATTTCAAGGAAGGTTCTCTAATCATGTTCTCTACGTTAAATGAACTCCTTATCTTAGGTATATCACTCTGGGGAATTGAAAGGAAAAATGAAAGATCCTTGTCTGAGAGTTTTAAGAGATCTGTTACAGTATCATTCGATGAGTTAAGTTTCTTCCAAACTTTAAGAGAGATTTTAGGGACCATAATTAGTTTTACAGGTGTTGTAAGTGTCCTCTGAACCTTATTGATTAGAGTTCTAGAAACTCCATAATCTTCTGATTCTATTGCATAAAGAATTTCATCTATAGTTTGGTAATAATCACTAATTTCTTTGATTGTTTCTGCATCAAACACGCCTAAAGACGAAATATCTGGACGTTTTCTAATCTGGCTTTTGATTTTACTTAATGTTAATGTAGAAAGTAATGTGAGAACCTTAGAACCTGTTGGTTTTGCTGAAAACTCATTCCAATAAGTTTGAGATTTGAAAAGAATATCTATAATTAGGAAATTATTATTCAGTTTAAGGTTCTTAATATCGCTTGTAGTCAATTTCGACAAGGCTGATAGTGGATGTTTAAGTATTCGAAGAATTTTCTTGTTAGGTTCTGATATCTTATCATAATTCTTATACAATTCTGAAAGAAACTCATTTAACTGTTTAATATTCTTCTTAGGAATAGATTTCGAAAGTGTAATTAATTCTGTCTCAGAAAAGAGCTGAGCAGCTGTAATATATTCTGTGTCCAATTGCTCATCTACTGAAGCAAACTCCTTTAGAAAAGCAATAATTTTCTCGGTTTCAACCTCATCGACCGAACTAAGAAGGTCTTGGATACTATAGATTCCTTTATCATAATATTGCTTCTCGATTTCTGAAATAGTCAATCTGGTTATGTTTGGATAATAAAGTATAGATGTTTCCAGAATTGTTTCAATTTTATCTTTAATCTTCTTGAGCTTATTCTTTGAAATCAGCCAAGAATAGGTTGAATATTCGTTCAAATCAGATATACTATAAATTCCAATTGACTTTAGGAAGTCTTTATCAGCATTAGATAATAAGAAGAACTCTCTATCAACTGAGCCTACATTTGCATCTATTTTTTGTTTTAATTCTTCGTAAATGATTGAATCTATTGTGGTTGTTATTTTTGAGATACTCATTTTTGTTTGAGTTGCGATTGTTTTTGGTGAAACTACTAATAGATCAGATATTGTAAAAATACCTGAACGCTTCAACCTATTATACTCAGCAGCTTCTAAATCTAGAAACCGTAAATTGGCTAATAGATAAGGTGCAAATTTTGAAAATAGTTCTTTATCTGTCTTAAAATTCTCAGAAGTTAATAAAGAGGTATACGAATTATATCCTCTTTTCTGAAGATCTTGTTCAGTTTCAGATAATGATTTAGCAAATCCTACTTCTGAAATTGTCTTAATTGCTCTTAGGGAAGGAGTAATTTCATCTCGTATTTTCTTCGGATGATCCTTGAAATAAATCAATAAGTCTTCAATGATTTGATAATTATTGCTCAAACAATATTCAATTGTCTCATTTGTTAAATTAGGCAAAATACTAACACTTCTACCCAACCTGTCTCTTAATTCAAGAAGATCAGTTAGTTTAATTTTGCCTTTAGAAGTCAAATATTGGTCAGGCACATAAAGAAGATGGTCCACTGTAGATAATCCTGTCTGTAACATTGAAGTTGTAACTGATTTGGTCAGCCCTAGTTCTTCTACCGACATACCAAACTTTTGGATGCCGTATAACTGCTTAATCAAATATGTAGGATCAGTTTGTTGATTAGATATCAACTTCTTAAGACTAGATGGCCATTTTTCTTGAGGTATTTCTAACAAATCAGTATATGTGAATATTTTTTCGTCAACTAATTGGTCAATATTCTTTCTACTCATTTTCAGAACTTTACCAATTAATGTAATAGGAGTATGAAGTATAGAAACTAGTTCTCTAACACTTTGCATCTCTTCTTCAGTTAGAGGAAGCTCGTTTATCTGAAGGTGTGCAGCCTGTGTAAGTGAAACACACCCGTGTTCCATCAAAACCTTCTTTATTTTATCACTTAGTTTTCCAATAAGTTGTATATCTAATCCGACTAGTTTTGCGTTTGATTCAAGAACTTCTAAATCAATGTTTAGCTTTGTTTCCTCTATTTTTTCTTCACTTACATTCATGAATTGGGATAAATATGAAACAGGCATTAATAAGAATTGGAATACATTTCTTACACCTTTCTGTTTCAATTTCTTAACATGAGATACAGATAAGCCATCTATTGAAGCAACACTGAAATTCTTCAGTGAGAGTAGTATTGACCTTAACTCCTCATACACAGAATGATTTTCAATAATGCGACTATCCAAAGAAAGCAGTTCATCCAGATATAGTATTTTGGCAGTTTTTAGCTTCCTCAAAAGTTTTTGATCTTTGATGAGATTTAAGTCAGCAAGTTTAAGTGACCATTCTGGAGGTTTAATTTTGAAGATGTTCTCATTAACCACCTCTTTAAATTTAGAATGAAACTGTTCAGAGAAATATCTTGTATCAGTTGATTGTTTATCATCATCCAGAATTAAGAGAGCAGAGATGATGTTGTTTACCTTCTTATCTCTAAAAACAGTTAAGTCTTCTAGTTTGAAATCTGATAGATCTACTAACCAAGTAACAGGTTTGAATAAGTTTGTTGTGGCTGTACTTAGAAGACTTTTCTCTTTATTTGTTAATTCAAACAAAGGATGGTGTATAAAATCGAAAAGGAATAGAGCGGTGGTTAGTCCATAAGTCTTGAATTTCCCTCGTATTTCTTTAGGTAAACTAAGTTTTTGTTCGATATATGGTGAAAATGTTTCTGACATTCTAACACTTAGATTGAAGCTGCGCTGAAACTCTCTGATAGCTCTAATTACTTCTCTTGGAATATCTTTGAGATCTTGTATATTTGTTGAGATTAGCTCAATCAAATGTTTAATCCCCATATTCCAAAGAACTGTTTTGGTTTCAATATCAAAATATGTAAGAGAAAGAGTACTCAAGCTCAGGAAACTTACCAACTGCTCAACAAATGATATATTGGTTATTTTTTCTATTCTTTCAGTTTCAGTAAATTGCAACAAATGTTCAGGAACAAACCCAAACAAATCCTCAACAGTTTTCTTCGATGGTTCAAAATAAAGATCCCTTAAAATATTGAGAATTGGTTCATTTAGTAGCAGTTCAGTTCCCTTAATCAGAGTGAAATTACCCCTTCGAACTTCATTGATTTCTTTACTAAATTTCCCACCTAAAGCATTCTTTAATTCTGAGTCATTAGTGCATAAGAAATCGATAACTCTAAGAATACCCATTTGCGATAATTTTATTTTTGTTTCTGGTGGTAACTCCTTAATGCGGTAAATTGAAACATTACAGCTGTTAAGGAAGTCTCTCAGAACATTATCAGAAACATTAGCAATTGTAAATGCTTGATAATATTGACTATAGACATCTTGAACCAGATCCCTATCAGATTTTAGTAGATAGTTTACAGTTGATTTGGAAAGAACAGGAAAGTCTGTCAGTTTTACTCCTTTCTTTTCTATTTCTTCGAGAAGATTTTCAGAGTTTATCTTATCTAGGTACTTTCGTACTTCCTTTTCTTCCATGTCCAGAATAATTGCAATGGTTGAAACATCTTCAGTAATAAATGAAAGAATATCTCCCACTCCAGAATAAACTAATTTCTGTACTTGTTGATTATTCAATCCAAGGAAGGCAACTGATGAGAGATATAACTGAACATCACGAAATACATCAAGCTTAACTAAATGAGGATGAGAATCTCTTAATTCAGACATTCTAGAATTGAAATCTTGAATTGAGTTTATACCTAATTGCTTAATCTTCTCAAGATAATCTTCCTCTATTGAAGGTAATAAATCTAAAGATAAAGCGGTTTCTGCTCTCTTCTCTGCAACTTCATCTAAGGAGAGAATATCTAGCGCATGAAATTCCTTGTAAATTGGATTCTGGGTTATATGAAATAATTCTTTTTTGTCCAATAAAGCTAAATCTATAACAGAATTAATATTATAAAATTCTAGCCTTTTAATTTCATCAGAGGCCAAGAAGCCAATAAATCTTATTGAGCCTGAGAGAATTTCCTTCACTTTTGCATAGTTTTCAGCAGGTAAAACTGAAGACACGTTCTGTGTTTCAGCTGAGTAGTAAAGAGATTCAATATCAAGAATACCTATCTTCTTTAAGGATTCAATATGCTTATCTGTTATGAGGACAGAAGTAACAATGTCGTGGGTTTGAGCTTTTTTAAATGATTGAATTAATGAATAATCAAGATTATCTTGAATTTCTCTAATATATCTTTGAGGTATTCCTGTTATTTCTGCAATTGTTTTAACTGGTGTTGAGAAGAAGTCTATTAATGTGTTAATTGATGATTTACTTAATTTTAAAGCCAATTCTCTTGGTAATCCCATTGAGGAAATTGGAACAGCCAAATCAGCAACCATGTTATTTAAAGAATCAACCTCCTGCAATTTATTATAAAATGGTGCTAAAGCTGAATGTTCAACTAAATCGATGTCAAACACATCGCCAATTTTAGTATTTTTGTACTCATCTCTTCTAATCTTCTTGATTCTATTGAAAAATGGAGTTATTCTGATAGGAAGTTCAAGAAGAGCTCGAATAAGTGTTAAATTATAATTATCAGTAAGAGAGTGCTTATCTTTTGAGAGTAGAAGTGAAATAACTTTTTTGTCAGTCACAACATCTGAAAGTGTTTTTTCTTCAAAATCTTGAACAATATTTCTGAAGAATGAAGAATTGTAAACCGATGATGGTAGTTTTGCAAAATAATGGAATGCACGCATTTCTAGCATTTTAGAGGAATATGTGGAAATTGACCTATAGAGAACTGGATCTTTTATTTCTTCATCAGGAAGGAAGAGGAGTTGGTACACATATTTGATATTATTCTGTTCCCATACCTCTAGCGAATATTCTGATATTTCAGTGAAGATTCTTAACGGTAAATCTAGCACTTTTTTAACAGCTGATACTTTTGACCACAAATCTGGGTTTGATGGATAGAATTCTTCCTCTACGACATAATATATTTCTTGAATTGTCTGAAATCTTTCAAATTGGATAATTGAATCACGGCTTAACTGTCTTTGTTCTAATTTGTCGAATAACTTTGTTTCTGCAGCAAATATCCCCCTATCTTCATATGAAGCTTGTATGGTCTGAGCAGTTAATGAATTCTTTATTGTATTTAGATCTTTAGATGGGATTTCCAGCAATTTACTTAATTTCTGATTCGATGTTAGAATGAAATCAGCTATGGTTGAAATTTTATTTTCTCTTAAGATCTCTGTCTGTTCAAATGTTAGAGAAGGGATGTAGTAACTTGACAGTGTAAAAGTACCCAAAATATCAGATAAAGCTAGTCCTCGCTTAATATTTTCAAAACGTTCATCTGGGATTCCAGTTTTTCCCATTAAATTCTCTGGTGAGATAAGCATGAATCCTAGCAGAGTTGTAATTTCAATTTTCTTCAGGACTTCTATTAGCTCTTTATCCAGCATATCAGAGATATATTTCAGTGGTAAATTCAATACCTGCTTGAATGATTTAATTATCTTCCATGGAAGTTCAGAAACAGTCCATTCGCGTTCAGAAGTGGAGAAATAAAGGTCTTCAATTGTAACCAAATTATATTCTTCTAGGATATCAACAATATGTGGCTTAAAGATATCTAACTCTGCAAGATCTGTTCCAGTGTCACTTATTCTTAAGTTTCTTTGCATTAATGCTGCTTCTTTTGGACTAATATTCAAGATAGACTCAAGAATATCTTTCTTAACGATCAGCAGATCAACAATTCTAGAAATTCCACTATTTCTAAGTGTGTTCAATTGATCTGTAGAAAGAGTAGAAATTTGAATTTCATCAATTTCCTTTATCGTATCAGTTTCTTCATCCTGCACTTTTTTCTTAACAACTTTCTCCCAAGCTACTAGTGTGAGTGGGGATCGTAATAGTTTTCTAAACTTGTCGATTACATTCCAATGGACTAAAGAAGCAGAAAAAGTTAAGGGGTGAGATAAGAAGAAAATCTTGTCAACTGAATCATAACCTGCTAGAATCAGTGATTCAATTTCATGAGCTGAAAACCGCTCAGAATCCTCATATTCAAATGAAATTAAGGATTTTAGCCGACTTCTTTCTCCTTTGATAAAGAAACTAGTTCCTTTCTGCTCAATTTTGAAATCTTTGAATATATGATTAGTTCCTTCTTCATTTTTGTTAAGAATAGATTCCAATTCTTTTGTTGAGTATTCAAATAGTTGATGTATAGCTATAATATTTTTTATTCGTAAATTTTCATATTCCTGTAAAGTAAGATTACCAATTCTCGATATTGGTAAACTTAAAACTCTTTCAAACTCATCATATTCACTAATCAGTAGAACTTGTTTGTTTAAGTCACTTGTTTCTTCAATATCTCGATTCTTTATCATATGATAGAGTTCTAAAATAATTTTTCTATGGGAAGCTGTTGATAGCTCAGATTCAATGATTTCAGGGATAAGGTCAAGAAATTGTCTGATGGTAATAATGTTTCTTGCATTTAATCTTAGAAGAGCTTCTTTCACTTCTTCTAATTTCTTAGAGTTTTTAGAGAATAATTGTGCAAGCTCTATGATTTCAAGCTGAGAAAGCTTGCTCAAGTGATCAACTTTCTTCCATAATCCCTGCGATAAACTTACTTTTTCTGAGGGGTAGAGATAAAATAAATCCTGAAGGGTTTCATTAGTTCCTCCAAAATAAGAGATTAACCGTGGAAATTGACTGCTCAACTGAGATAGAGGTCTACTGAATGTTTTTCTATTCATCTCAATTTCAGCTAGAGAAACAGTATTTTTCATTGCTTTTATTTCTTCAATTTTGCAACCCAATATACTTGCTAATTCTTCATCAGGCCAGATCAAAAAGCGACCCAAGCAGTTAATCCCCACTTCTTTCAATAAGTAGGATGATTTTCTAAGTTGTGAGAATGAGAATATTATAGGTGTTCTGAGAACATTTGCTAATTCAAAATATTTCTTCTTACTCTCTGCAGATAATGAATAAGATTCAGCTGAATTGAAGAACAACTCCTCCAGTACAGTAACCCCACATTCTTTTAACATTTCTTCGTGTCCCAACCACTTCGGTAATGGCGTTCCTAGGGTTTTCTTGATCCGGTCAACTTCTCTCTTCTTCAGACCCATTTTTCTTAATTGCGGTGAAGAATAAGAGAGAAATGTTGAAGAACTAAAGATCTGGTTTCGGTGCAGTTCTGTTTCCACATTGCCAGGTATAATCTTAATATGGCTAGAATTATGACCTTTCCCAGATATTTGCAGAGAAGACAAAATGGTGAATTTTGTTTCTTTCAGAAGTAGTTCTGCGAGATCAACTAATTTCTTGTCTTGAATTTCTTCAGCTGAAAAATATAACAGCTGAGCTAAAGATTTGATACCTTTGGCAGCCAATGATTTGATTACTAAAACTTCATCTTTTTTGAGCACCTTACTCTCAATAAACTCAAAAGCTGAAAGATTGATTGATGGAGACTGTTTAACAAGGAGTTCTAGATAGGTTGAATACAAAGTCCTTTCCATTTCTTTAACTTGTACAAGATCATCTGTAGAAGTGTCAATGAAGCTTTCAATTGTTTTAATTTTTCTCCTGTGAAAAGCATTTTTTGTATATCCATCTGTCCAATCAGGAGTCATTTTAGTTATGCTTGTGGCCTTAAATGTAGGAAACTTATTTGACATTTTAATGAATACTTCTTTTAAGTAATCAATAAATATCGTCGTTAGTTCCTGTTGATAGTTAATCCCATCAGGAAGTTGTGTTTGATAAATAAACTCTTCAACAGTTAAATCAGCTGCTAGAATTTCATTTGATAGTTTTTTGAAGACTTTGAAAGGTGGGAAGAGATGTTCAATTTTTAATTGACCTTTAGCAGTTAAAGAATCAGTACCATATTTGCTTTTAGGAGAAGTTTTTGAGCCATCATTTTTTCTGTTCTGGAGTAAAAGTTGATTAATTAGCTCATCTTTCTTGTTCTCAAATAATTTCTCTAAAAGACCAGAGACTGTTTTTAATTTTGCAGTTTCAGTAGCTAAATAATGGTAACTATTTTGAATCCATCTTCGATTTAAAGCATCTTTTAATGAAATAGAGTTTTTGTCAAATCGTCCCTCTACAGCTCTTGAAACAAAGATTTTTGAGTCAAATTGAGGACTTAGTCCTTCCTTATCTAACTCATAGATAGTTCTTGATTTAATATTGTAAATGGATTTTTCATCAAGTGTTAAAATAGGCATTAAAACCTTAGTTGGTGTTAGTAAAAAATCAGAAACTGACAAGATATTCTTGTTCTTTAATATATTTTGAGTTGATGTAGAACACCAGATATTTAGACCGAAAAGTCTTTGTCCTAGGGGCATGAATAACTTTGCTTTTTTAGGAGAGCCATGAGCTAAAGAAGAGGCAATTCTATTTTTCTCAAATCTAAAATCAGCCATCCCAATACCTTCATCCTCAATAATCTGAGAAAGATTTTCTACAATTATAGGCGCAGATTTGACGAATCGTGATAGTCTAGCATGTTCTCTTCGTCTTCTTTTAGCCCTACCCAGGAAGGTCTTTAATCTTCTTCCAAGTTGTTGCAGAGCTAATCTTATTTCTTCTTCAATCTCGGGAACAATGGAGATGTATTCTTTACTTGTCTCTGGAAAAGGTATTTTTGTACTAACTAATGAAACTGTAACAGCTAAAGGATCTGATTGTCTCGTAAGCCCATATTCATTCCACCTTATGGAAGAAATAACATGACTAATAACATCATTACCTGCACCAAAAATCAGAGGGATTCTGTTTGCATACCGGTAAATTATTTTATTATCTTGAACATTAGCACCTCGTTGTTGAGAAGCTTCTGTAACACCCCCCCCATAACCTATGGCTGCTTCTACAACAAACGGATGTCCAGAATAAGCTTTTGGCGGTCTAGAAATAGCTTCAGCGAATTTAGGATCTAATTCTTTTTCAAGCCCCCTCTTCAATCTTCCTGCACCAAGAGGAGAAAGTGCTGTCCCTTTTGGTGGATCAAACTGAAAAACTCTATCACGTTTTCGTTTTACTTCTTTTGCTTCTTGATAGGCTTTCACAAATCCTTCATGTACAATTCTACGTATTTCTTTAGAAGTTAACTCGTTAGGATGTTTATTGGGATCTATTTCTAATAATTGAAAGAAATCTTCAGCAATTTCTTTAGTTACTCCCATAAATTGATTTGCAAGAAAATCTTTGAGTTTTTTATCATTATTTGCACTCAATTCTGCTTTGAACTGTGTGATATCACATCCATATGGATGAATCTTGACAACTTGAGGAGGAGGAGGCATGTCATCTACTACACTCTCAAAAATGAATTCGTCATATTCACCCTCTTTATCACCTGGTACTTTTACTTGGAAAGAGGAATAAGGAGTGATTATAGCTAGTTGTCTAAAGTATTCTCTAACGCTGTTCTTGGCGAGATTCCAAGCACCAGTAAATGTAATTGAAATTTCAGTTCCTGCTTCTTCAAGATAACCCTCATCCCCTGGAAGAAATTCTCGTTGCTCCATAATTATGGGTTCATTTTTCTCAAGATTGATCATTAAATGCATTTCATGTGTTATATCATCCATGAAATATCTCGACCTAATTTTAGCTGGAAGGTCAACAGAAGACATGGAATACAATAAACACATCTTGGCTCCTAAACCAAAACGTCCTCGTGTCTGAATAACCCCATACTTAGTTCCTGTGAGAACTCTGCCGAAAAGGTCAGCAATAAGATGTCCAGGAACACCTGTACCATTATCTGTACAGGTAAGTTGTAAGAAGTCTAGGTGTTTCTCTAATTTCTTATATTGTTTAACATCAAGAAGTTCATTTATTTCTCTACTGGATAATTTTCTTAAATCAATTGAGATGTTAGGATTTACCCCCCTGTTTTCTGCAGCATCTAAGCCATTTTCAACTAATTCTCGTATGCTGGTAAACACAGCTCGCATTGAGTTTCCAAAACCAGCAATTGCTCTATTTTCGTTGAAAAAAGCAGCAGCAGACATCTTCTTAGTAACTGTATTTTCAGACACGTTTGTTACCTCTTACACTTGAAGTTGTTTTCCCCTTAATATTATAATAATATTGTCGGAACATATGATGTTATGAGTATATTATAAGTTATATCTATATAAGTGTAAATTTTAAAGGCAATTGAAGGAAAAAGGAAAGAAAAAAGGGGAAAGTGTTTTCTAATTGTCTGGAATCGTTTCTTTTGGTTTAAATCTGTTAAGAACTACTGAAGTAGTGATGAAACCTATAGTAACTAGAAACATAGAACCAAAAGCACCAATTGTACGGGAGGCATCTGCTCCTTTTATTATATCTAAGAATTGTCCTTTAATAGAGTCATAAAATATCTTTGTTGCTAAATGAACATCTTCTTGCCAAAAGAGTGTTGCCATACTTCCTGGTAGTGCAGGGAATGTTTGATGCCAAGTTGGATATCGATGAATTAAAGGAAGGTTTTGAACAGGACCAGAGTATTTGGAACTATTAAGGAGACTAAAAGCTTCAAGGAAATTGGTTATATATGTATTATATTGTATTCTATCTGTTCTTTCAATAACACTCCCTGTTATAGGCTCGACCATCATTGATTGCATGTGGAACGGATCTCTTCCGACTTGTCCTGGTAACGAGAATGTTAAGAATAAATCACTTGGTTTTAAATTTATATCATTCAAACTATTCCATTTTCCAGCTTGAATAAAGCTTGCATTGATGAAGTTTGCATCATGCATCCAATATAAATCATAACTATCCATTTGACGATAAGGTGTTCCTGATTGCGCATTATAAACGTGTACAGTTTCATCAAAGAACAAGGCTGAATCTGTTAGAGCTGAATAAGAAAATGGTCTTAGGAAGAATTCATTCCATTGTAGTCTCAATCCTTTTTCTATACCTGGTTGAACAGCAAATGAGTCATAAGTATAATTAAAAGGCCCTACATTGACTTCTAAAGCTTCTGGACCCAAATCCCATAAAGCAAATTGAACTTTGCTATCTCTTTGCCAGCATTCAACAAATGTATGAAGTTCATCCTTCTCAACAACACTAAATTGACTAGTAAGATAGCTGAACTCTAAATGAACAAGACCTTGTTCGTAATCTCCTAAATAGATATCATTACCATCAACAAAGATACCAAAAGCTGTTCCGAGATGGTCAGTTCCATTGAATCTGTAATCTTCTGAAGGATTGGCTTTGGTTGAGATATCAACAGCCATGAAACCATCGCTACCTTGAGTTAAATAGGCTGTGAATCCATCATCAGTTACATACATGTCTTTGAAAGGTTCATCTCCAGGATAAGCAGCAAATTGACTGATTTCTGTTAAGGTTTCGTTTGATTCTATATGGAAAATCAGTAATCCTTCTATTGCGTCTAAGACATAAAGATAATTTCCTACAATTGATACGTCTCTTACATCTTTTAGATTTGTGAAGTTTGCTGAATCATAATGCCACAATAGTTCTATATCATTGACATCTTCTATGTCTATCACATCAATTCCATCAGTTCCTAAAGCAACAAAAGCTTCAGCATTTGAAAAGTCAAGTCTTGCATCAACAGCAATAGCTATACCAGAAGTATTTAGGAAGGAATAAACAGAACTAACAGATTTGGTATCACCACTAAGAGAGGCAATTCTTAATCCATAATTACCATTAGCTATTACTAAAGCATCGAAAGGGGTAACACCAATAGGATAAAATACGCTAGCAACACCTCTCATATCATTATTTCCAAAATTCCATTGAGTAATTTGATCAATTGAGTGAGGATTTGTTGCATTGAGAATTTCTAAACCTCTGGTTCCCTCAACGGCATATATGTATCCATCAATTACAGTGTAATCATAGATTTGACCATCATAATCTCCAAACTGACCGATTGCTCTGAAGAGAGAATCAGTAGTATTTACTATTTTGATATCTGTTCCACCTTCTAGAACATAAGCGAGATTATTTTCCATAAATACATCCATTGATTTAGAATATTTATAATAGGGTATGTTTGCTACTCCAATTAGAGAGCCCATTTCTTCAATGTCATTCAGACCTAATTTTTCTGCATAATAAGTGTCTGTATTCCAATCTATACTTGATGAAGATAGTGTATCATTCATAAGTAATGGAAATTTCATACCGTTTAGCAATGGGTCCTCGACACCAGTAACCCATTCCATTGCAGTTCTACTGCAGACATATGATATTTTGTTATCATATAACCAATCAAGTGATGGTCTTCCTAGAAGATAACCCAGATATGCTGCAAAAGATTTTGCTGATTCAATTTCTGTTGGAGTATCAATGTCGTAAATGTCAGCTAATAGTTGTACAACATCTACAGTTAAGTCATCAGGTTCAGTATAATCTAACCCTCTTACTAAATCCAAGAAGAATTTTGTAGAACCTGTGTCTCCACTTAATACTGAATAATCTTTACCACCATAAGTTGCATTATAGAGTATTTTATAGCTTGTTGCTTGATCGAAATCTAAATCTTGGAAAGCTGGACGAACACTTATCCAACTGTGAGGTAGATATGTTCCTGTATCCACTAAACCTTCACCGTCAGCATAAACTCTGTTCAAAACTGCATAAGCAATTTCACTATAAGTGTAAGTTGAGTTGAGAAGATCAATTTCAGCTCCTAGGAGATAAGAGGCTATGTAAGCTTGAAAACCATATTCTGTTCCATTTCCAAAATTTTCAATATAGTAAGGCCACATGTAATTGAAATTCAAAACTGTCTCATTACCAAATAATGTGGACGCTGTAGAATTAAAGATATACTGTCTTCTATTAGCAAATACAACATAATCCTCTTCTACATTGTATTTAAACACCGTCTTATTGATAACTATATCAAATACAAGTTCTCCTTGCACATAGAAATAAGAAATTGGTGTATTATAATCCAAGTAACCTTCACGATCACTCACATTAAAGAATTCGATAAATGCTTGATCATAAAATTTTGACTCATTGGTACTTACGGCTGTATGCATCCAGTCAGAATATGTACCGGTACCATCATTAGGGATTAGATCATCTTCAGTTAACTGTCCAAATTCTGTCAAGTCTGCGTTAATGTCGTTCATTATATTTATAGAATTAATTGGCAGAACTACTCCAATCACAACAGCAGAACTAATGGTAACTGTTAGAATCAAAGCGCCTATTAATGTTCGAAGTCTTTTTTCCATTGTGAATCCTCTTTTTTCACTATACATTGTTTCGTCTCACGAGAGATATTTAAAGTTAATGACAATAGCATGAACTTTAAGAGACTAATTTAAGTTGGTTTAAGATAGAGCTATTATATATTTTCCGCATTGGAAGAAATTGGTCAAGTTTTGTAAAAGATGTATCTATAAATCGCTCTAAACTACAAATATTTAATTCTGGAACTGAAAAGAATCCAAAAAGGAACTGAAAAAATCACTTCAGTTTCTCAACAACTGGTAATGAAATCTCCCATTTAGATGCATCGAAAACCGCACCTAAAAATGTGGAATCTTCAAACATAATTCTATTACCTAGTTTATCATACAAGCTAATCGATAATTTTCCTAGATTCTCAAGACGTTTTAGTATTTCTCTGGGTAAAATATTATAAGCTAAAATACCTCTTATAATTGCTCCATTTTCTCGTTTTTGCGGAAATGAGAAGATTACATCTGAGTTACTGAAACTCTCTCTAATCCTTCTATAACTTGCGGTTGTTAATCCAGTAGGACCAGGTTGAATAAGGAAAAATCCTCTAGTAGCTCTAGATTTTAATGGAAAACTATCACCTTCATGAATTTTTATCAGGAGATTGGACAATTCAGGATTATTATCATAGACATCAAAACTAATGAGTCTGCAAATACCTCTGGCATCTTGGAAAATTCTCAGGAAATTACTTTGATCAACTCGATAAAATTCTGAAGTCTGTTGTAGACCTATAATAAAATCTGCGATTAGATTTGCTTCTCGTCGGACAAAAGTAGCTAGTATTTCTTCTGAATCTTTGTTTTGATTATTCTTGATGAGTTTTTCATCATCAACTAGAACATAGGGAAGAGGATTCTTCTGAGATTTTCTTGAGAGACCATAGAGAAATGTCATAATTGAAAATTCGTCTGTGATATTTTTTTCAGCAATAGGCAGATGTACAAACATAACGGGCTGTTTATCTGAAGAAAGGATATACAAAGCTATTTCTTCAAAAAGACTCAAAACAAATGCATTATTTTCTGGAAAAAGAAAGACTAATGATTTATTACTAATTAATTTATCAACATAAGAATTAATTCTTTCTTCATTTGCTGTATACCACTTCTTACCTTGAAAAAAAGTCATTTCTTCTTCGGAGAGAGAAGGAAGTTCAATTGAAGGAAGTTTACTATAGATATCTGAATTTCCAGAAGGAGTTGTAATAATAAGTGAAGGGGGAAATTGATTATTGAATCTGTCCTTCATATTCTTAAGAATGTTTAACCCATAATTTTCACCAAAAACTAATCCAATTGTTGATTCTTTTATATCTCCTTCAATAAATAGAGTATCAGAAATTTCACATCCATTCAGATCTTTATCAGTTATAATATTCGAATGGTTAAATTTGTACAAGCCATTGAATAAGACAGGATATTCATCTGCTGATTTTTTCTTACCTTTACTAAAAATAGAACGAACCCATGACATTTTTGTTTCAATTATATTTAGTTACAAGGATTTTTAAGACTTTTCAGCTAGCTACAGAAAAAGAGATTATTTCTTAGTTGACAATGTTTCTTCAACATTTAACAACTGAATTGTATGGGTTTTACCTGAGATTCCTACCATTGATCCGGCTACCAATACAACATTGTCTTTTGCATCAATGTACTTATCTTCATGAAGTTCCTTAATAACATTGAATACTAGCTCATCGTAATTATCTTCATACTTATGAAAAATAGGTTTAACGCCCCAAAATAACCTTGTTACACGTTTAGTAAATTGATTATGAGAAACGGCATAAATAGGTAGATTTTCCCTATTTCTAGAAACCATACTTGCCGTATACCCTGTCTGAGTAAGAGCAATAATTGCCTTTACTGACATTCTCTTAGCCAACCTAACTGCAGCAATACCTATTTCATTGCCAATATTAACCTCAGTATCAACTACTAAAGGACGATCTAAAGCTAGATTTTTCTCTGCTTCTAGAATAATATCCTTCATTATTTTCATAACTAGGAGTGGATGTCTTCCTGTTGCTGTTTCAGCTGATAACATTAGAGCATCGGCTCCATCAAAAACTGCATGAGCAACATCACTTGCTTCAGCTCTAGTAGGAAGGGATTCTTTAGTCATGGATTCTAACATCTGTGTTGCAACAATAACTGGTTTAGCTAAACTCATACCTAGTTGGATTAATTGTTTTTGCAAGATTGGAACCCTAGCAGGACCTACTTCAATAGCTAAATCTCCTCGTGCAACCATCAAACCATTACTAAAGGAAGCGATTTCATTTATTGAATCTAGAGAATCCTGATGTTCGATTTTTGCAATGAGCTGAATGTCTTCTTTAGTTGTTGATTCAACAATTTCTTTTACTCTTTTAAGATCATCAACGCTTCGTACAAATGAGATAAATAGAAAATCAGTTCCCCAATCACATGCTTTTTCGATATCTACTATATCTTTCTTAGTTGGTACTCTTATTGATAAGTCTGCATCTGGAATATTTACACCTTTTCTAGATGAAATTTCACCCCCATCTATCACTTTACAAACTATTTCATCATCTGTAATTGATTCAGCGTTCAATCTAACTAGACCATCGTTTATGAAAACAGAAGTATTGACTTTTAATTCCTTAGTTAATTTGGGATAATTGATTGGAATAAGATCATCTTTTCCAATTATGTCTATAGTAGTAAGATTAACAATTTCATCTCTTTTGAGAATTTTTACCTCCTCTAACTCCCCTAATCTAATTTTAGGACCACTAATGTCAATACCTATTGCAAGATCATTGCATAGATTTCTGAGATTATTGAAGGTCTTTTTATGACTTTGATGATTTCCATGAGAAAAATTCAATCGAGCTAAATCCATTCCACTGTCAATCATTTTTTTTAGAATATTCTCAGAACTAGATGAAGGACCTATTGTGCAAACTATTTTTGTTAATCTCAATATTATCAAGAAAACATGAAAGTACTAGATTAAAATTCTTACTAACTCCCTAACTCTTTCGAAATGATTAAAAGCAAGCAGAGACTCTATGAAATTGTTATGGAATCAAATCCTCAAAAACCCACTTCATTTAAAGCAAAAACTGTTGTTCCTGATGATATTGAAGTTCCCTCGTTTGATTTTGAAAATATGCTATTTGAACATTACAAAAAATATCCAAGAACGGCTGCAATGGTTGAAAATCCAATTTATCTTGAAGCACTAATGAATCCTTTCAAAAGATTCTATCTTGTACCTGTTGCCCTGGTTAAACTGAAATTGAATACAATTTTATCTTTGAAATGGAAAGAATTCCTTAAGCTTTGGGTTTATATTGGTTTAATGTTTGTTCCAACACTATTGTTTGTTTTGTTGCCATTTCAGGAAACGGGGTGGAGATTAATAATTGATATAATATTCAATGTTGGAACACCAATTCTAATAGCAATTTTGTTATCACTGTTTTATCTAAAATATACACATGATGGTTTTCTGAGTTTAACGCTTGCTAAGAAAGTGGAATGGCTAGAAAAACCTGTCAGAGAGTATTATGCTAAATATTACGATAAAAAATTACCAAAGAACCCAATCATTATTCTTGCAGCTCTAGCAACAGGTATAGGTATTCAAATTCCAATGTTACAAATAGCTTTTAATGGGTACCCTGTAGCAGCTATTTTTGG
>JAUWEG010000089.1 GCA_030608385.1 Candidatus Heimdallarchaeota archaeon | reverse complement strand
TTGAAAATTTTAGTTCAATTTTGACCTTAATCAAACAGTCTTTAAATACAATTCATAAAAGGGTAGTCCGGTTGAGATGGTGGTTGTAGAAGAAACTCCTGAAATAAGAAGTGAGGAGTTTGGATTACTAGAGGAAGAAGTGGATAGATTATTTACAAAATTGAATCCTCTAGGATGGACTAAAAACGCTTGCGAATCAATTGCTCCTTTTACATATAGAATTAACCAACTAAAGAAAGAAAGAGGATTCAAAATACTTGCTCATTCCTATCAAACAGCAGATATTGTTTTTGGAATTGCAGATATTGTTGGTGATTCGCTTGCACTTGCTAAGAAAGCTACCGAAATTAAAGAGAAACGAATTCTTTTCTGTGGAGTAGATTTTATGGCTGAATCTGTGAAAATTCTTAATCCAGAAAAGCTAATTTTAGTTCCAGCAATAGGAAGAGATTGTACTCTAGCAGATTCAATAACAAGTGAAGATGTTAGAAAACTTAAGGAAGAATATCCTGGAACTCCTGTTGTTTGTTATGTTAATACAAGTGCAGATGTAAAAGCTGAGTCAGATATTTGCTGTACCTCAGCTAATGCTCGAAAAATCGTAGATAGTTTGGAAGAAGATACTGTTATATTTATTCCTGATGAGAACATGGGAAACAATCTATCAAAAATTACTGGTAAAAAGATCATAACCTGGCCAGGTTCCTGTAGAACTCACAATGCGCTCTCAATCAAAAGATTGGAACAATTAATTCTTGATGAAAATACAAAAACTCTAGCTCATTTTGAATGTCGACCTGAAATCATTGAATCTGTAGATGGTATAGGAGGAACAGGGGACATGCACAGGTATGCAGCCAAAGCTCCAAAAGATGAAAAAGTTCTTTTCTTAACCGAACAAGGGTTCATCGACAGAATGAAAGTTGAATATCCTGATGTTCAGTTTGAAGATAGTAAAATGATATGCATTAGCATGAAGAGAAATGATCTTTTCTCGATTTGGAAAGCTCTCGAAAAGCCAACAGATGATAATGTTATAGAATTGGATGAAGAAGTTCGTAAAAAAGCTTACAGAGCTGTTAGCAATATGCTGAAATACTAATCAGAGAGTTAGAAAAGGATGATACCCCTAATTTTAGTAGATGAAGATATTAAAAAGTGGATAGAGGAAGATATTAATTTCTGGGATGTTACAACTTCACTTCTTCCTTGTATAAATGCTAAAGGAAAGATCTATTCAAAACAAGAAGGGGTTGTTGCTGGTCTCATCTTCATAAAAAGAATCTTTGAGTTTTTTGAGTCAAAACTTGATATATTGGTAAAAGAGGGAGAGAAAGTATCAAAGAAGACAGCTGTTGCTTCTTTTGATGGAAATATACACAATCTGCTACAAGCTGAAAGAGTATCTTTGAATATTCTTGGAAGATTATCAGGAATTGCTACTCAAACAGCTAAAATGATTGAAGTAGCTCACGAAGTGAATCCTCAATTGAAAATCTGTGCAACAAGAAAAGTAGTTCCTGGTTTAGGGAAATATGATAAATATGCTGTTGTTGTTGGCGGAGGTGATACTCATAGGTTCAATCTATCTGATATGATTTTACTTAAAGAAAATCATCTTAGAGGTTTCAAGTCAATCACAGAGGCAGTTACAAAAGCTCAAAAGGTTACTAGTTTCAGTAAGAAAATTGAGGTTGAGGTTCAAAATGAAGAGCAAGCTATAGAAGCAGCTAAAGCTGGTGTGGATATCATCATGTTAGACAATTTTTCTCCCCAACTAATAAAAGTGACAATTCCAAAAATCAAGTCAATTAAGAAGGATGTGTTGATCGAATTATCGGGTAACATCAATCTTGAGAATCTACAAGATTATGCATTAGAAGGAGTAGACCTAATATCCTCAGGCTCACTTACGCACTCAGTAAAGAATTTTGATTATACTATGTTAATAGAGTAAAAAAAGAGGAGATTAAAGAGGTAAGAAACTGTCTCCTTCCTTTATCGATTTTATAAAAGCAACTACAAGCTGAATAATGTTTTTCACATCATCAAGACTAATAATTTCAGAAGCTGTATGCATGTATCTGTTAGGAATTGCTAGCAAAGCTGTAGCAGCACCTGATAGTTGAATAGCATTAGCGTCGTTTCCTGTTCCTCTTTGAGCAGCATGCTTTTGATATGGTATTTCATTCTTATCTGCAAGTTCAAATATTTTCTTTACAACAACAGGATTGAAATTTGGTCCGATAGAAATTATTGGACCTCCACCTAATTTTGTATCTCCAATTTGCTTTTTCTCCATTTCTGGAGCATAAGCAGCAAAACCAACATCAAACGCAATTCCAATATCTGGTTTGATTTTCTCTGCAGCTATATGTGCACCTCTAAGACCTATCTCTTCTTGAACAGTAGATATACCATATACTCCAGCAAAGAAACTTTTGTCTTTGGATAACTCTTTCATAATCTCTGCAACGATAAATGATCCTACGGCATCATCAAAACCTGAAGCAACCGCGTAATTGTTATCGCCTAATCTTTGATAACCATAATCAAAAACTGCAAAATCACCTACATCCACCTTCTTAAGAGCTTCTTCTTTATCCTTGCATCCCAAATCTATGAAAAGTTTCTCCATTTCAGGAGCTTTTTTCCTTTCCTCAGCTTTCATTAAATGAACAGCTTTTTTCCCAATTACTCCTAGAAATTCACCTTTATCTGATATGACTCTTACTCTTTTCCCTGGAAGTGTTGTAGTATCAAATCCACCTAAAGGATGAAACCATAGATAACCATTATCATCAATGTGAGAGATTTGAAAACCAATCTGATCAATGTGACCTGCTAACATAATTTTGAAAGGACTGTCAGGATTAATTATAGCATAAATATTGCCCACATTATCTACTTCAACTTTATCTACTTCATTTTCTAGATATGTTTTCACAACAACCTGAGCGGGAAATTCATAGCCAGTTGCTCTAGGTGTTGTTACTAATTTTTTTAAGAATTCTTCATTTATTTCGTAGCTCATGGTGTAACACCTTCGATTTTCTCTTTTCAAAATAATTCTTAAAGATTTACTTATGAATTAGTTTGTTATTAACTTGAAACTGATGATTTTCAGCATTCATCCAAAAAGTTAAGAAATCATAAGATTTTCCCAACCTATGTCTGAAACTGAAGGAACACAAGCTGAAGATATTCAAGCAAGTGAAACTGAGAAAAAGCTAGCTAAGTTAGGTAAATATCTTCTCCTCTCATCTATAGCTATTTTATGGGTAGTTGTTGCAGCATTAGGTATCAGAGACTTATGGCTGGGAAAAAAAATCCTTGAAACTCCTTGGGTAATATTTGGGCTTGTTCTTACTCTAGTTGTTATCGTTCTTGTTGTTATCCCATTATTAAATAATTTAAGGGAAGATGTTAGAGATTATAACAAAAGAAAAGAGGAAAAAGAGAAACAAAGCGAGTAAATAAAAATTACTCGTAATCTCGAATAGTAAAGATTATTTTCGCTCCTTGAGTATAATCTCCCTTTATTCTATCTTGTATCTTTATAGACCCTTCATACTCTTTAACAATCCTAAAGATCAACATCATACCTAGTCCTCTGATTCTTTGTCCGGTCTGAAAACTATCAAGAATCTGTTGTTTTCTTTCATCAGAAATACCCTTTCCATCATCTGCAATAGCAATTTCCCAGAAAATCTTTTGTTGACTCCTTGTTTTTGATGCAGAAACAGTGAAATTCATCTGCTGATTTTTCGCAAATTGTATTGAATTTTCAAAAATATTAGTGAACACATCCTCAAGGAATTCGTTTGCAGAAATTTCAATTTCAGTATCAAAATCCTTTTTCACATTAATACTGTAATTAGGATATGTTTGTTCTAGAGTAGTAATAGCGTTGTCAATATATGTGTCTAATTTTCTTTTGACAAAAGGTTCTGCTGATTTTTCTAGACCACCTATTTTTCGTATTCTGTCTTTAACTTCATCTGCTCTTTTGAGTACTCTTATAGATTGTTCTACCAGTTTTGTGGATTCTTCAGAATCCTTATCTTGCATTAACGCTAGCTCCAAGTAGCCAAGAATGGCTTGATGGTAATTACTTAAATCATGTGTAAAAAGATCCATTGCAAGTTCTGCTAAATGTGTTGATTCTTTTTCTTTTCTTATTGACTCATCTAGCTTAAGTGACATTTCTTCAAATGCAAAATATACTTCACTTACCTCGTGAACTCGCGTATTCTTAGAAAGGTCAAAGGTGACACTAAAATCACCATCAGATATTGCTTTCATTCCATTGAGAAGTGTTACAGCATAATTTGTGAAACTAACTGCAAAATACAATGAAATAGCACCTACAACCGCTATGGTGGTAATTGAAACTCCTATCAAAATAACCTCCAAAAATCTAATATTATTTCTAACTGTTAGTAATATTGGGTCAAAATCCTCCATTACTAAGTCTAATGGAGAAAAGTGAAGCATAAACCAAGGAATCGAGAAAATAGGATGATATAACACTAGATAGACTACTTCATTATGCGTCACAATTCTATATCCTGACTGAAAATTCAGTACATCATCAACACATAATTGCAATTCAATGTTTTCATAATCAGCCATATTTTCAGTTGGAAAATCTTCTTTAGGTTTTCGTGAAACATTTGCGGCATAATGAGGAGATAAGAGTATTTCTTTATCTGAATTTATGATCAGAGAATAATCATCTTCTGTAATATCTAACTCTAGGGTATTCATCAAGTAATCAAGGTTTAAGTCTAAAACCCAAAATCCTTGAAACTCATTAGTATCTGTATAAATTGCTTGTCCTAAAGATATGAAGATATTCTGGTGTACATAATCAACCCCCAAATCTGAAAAATGACTTTCCGTTCCTTTATTCGTTGATTCCGCTTCAGCTTGAAGCAACTGATTGTACCAAGGTCTTTGTATCCAATCAAAATCTGCTGACAATCCTATTGAAAAAGAGCCACCATAATCAGGAAACCATGGAAAAATTAGAATATAGTTAGGAGTAGCAAAATAGACCCATTGCAAAACTGGGTTCAATAAAGGTATCATAAAATCATACATTTCTTTGGGTCTAGTATCAATATAACCGGAAGCTGTGCCGTTAAATTTTCCTCTTAACAAACCTGCAAACTGTCCAGATAATGAACCATTAATACAACCTTCTATTCGAGATTTTAATCCAGAAGAAACTATAGAACAATTCTCACTTGTGTAGGGTTCTTTGACTAGAAAATATGTTTCTAAATAGTCTGGTTCAAGCTGTGAAAGTTCATCTTCCAAACCTGTTGGAAAGGCGTAGAGACCTTGATTCCATTGTTCTAGGAATTGATTGTTGAAAGAGTTTGTATAGAATGAATTATAATAATCTATAATATCAATCGAAAAAATTTCGTTATTCTTATGAGCATAAATTAAGATACTGCTTTCATTAGAAAGCTTACCCTCAAATGTTGCGTTAATTTGTAAATAAAATTCACCAGAAATGTTTAGTTGTGACTCAATATCTCCAAAAACAGAACAACCTGTAGTCTCAAAATCATTAATTCCATTACCATCATAATCATAATATCCTAAAGAGATCTCTCTATCTACATCCATATCTATGGTACCATTGATGTAAGCTATCTGATCCGAATTATTAAAAACAAGAAAACTATGCTCATACAGATATTTTGCTTCTGATGAGTAAAATTTATTGGCAATTGTGAAAGCAGTATTATTGAGTTCAGATTTTAAACTTCCCACAAGATGATCAAAAGATTGAACAAATTGATATGTTGAAACATCCATGCTTTGTATTTTTGCCTGTAAGTATTCCTCTGAAGCTTCTTGTGATAATTTTTGAAGTCTTAATTCCATTATTAGTATGATGGTGCCATTTATCAAAACCATCATAACGACTAGAATTAGAATAATGTACATTGCAAGACGTCTAGCCAGACGTATTCTTTTAACCATTAAGATTATATTTGTACGGTCTATTTTGAACTTTCTCCATCGTGCATCCTAGAAATCATTGATAGGTAATAGTTAGAGTTTCTTTATCAAAACTAACAACAAACCCTGACATTTCTCTTCCATTATTGATATCCTCTAGTATCCACCTTAGTTGATGAAAGAATTTTTCACTCTGAAGTAGTAGACATTGATCAAATTCTAGTAGAAACCATTGTTTCTCTTTCGGTCTGGTTAAAGGTACCAAATTTCCCCAAAGATTATTATGACCCATTTTTTCCGGATTACCATACAGAATTGGAAAAGAGGTGCACCTAGAGTTTAATCTATACTCCTCGTTTTGACATCCAGAGAGCTTATTTAAGAAACCACAGTCAAAACAACATGCCCCACACTCTTTGCATGAAGAAAAATAGAGATTCATATGAGAATCTGAGATATTATCATTCATTTTGCTTCTGCTTCGCTTTATAGATCTCATATTGCTCTTTCATATCTTCAACATCGTGAGATATAACCTCTCCATGTTTTTTAAGAACTTCTAAAACTTCATCTGGCTTATCTGCATGCCAATGAACCTTTAGCATACCTCTCATACCAGTAATAGCCAAACTGTCTCCTACACACTCTTTTATTATATGCTCTTTTACTTTTGCTGAAAATTCTTTCAAAGATTCTTTTGTTATTTCTTTGTTTTTAATTACAGTCACAATATCATACTGAAAATTTACTGCTTCATCTTGAGGAACATTTACCATAATCGCACCACTAATATCTTATAATTTTGATTAAATAGGATATTTAAGAATTTTTACCTTGTTTTAATATTCAGAAAAGGAGCTCTTTTCCGCTTTCGTCTTCTAGCCGCAAAGAATGCTATAAATACTAAAACACTTAAGGTTGTGAGAATTGTTGTCGTATCTACTGTTGTTAAGACCGACACATCTACAAGAGCAGGAGCATCTCCATCTCTATTATCTACCACTAGGATATATTCTGTAACTCCTAAGTTAGTGACGGATGAATTAGTAACAGTAGTATTTTCATCTATTATTATCGTAGTATAATCAGTGAGCATTATATTTGCAGTACCCAAATATCCCTCAATAGTTATTTTAGAACCTTCTGTAATATTCGTACCACCAAGATAAGCTGCAACAACCTCTCCGTGTCCAGAATCCCAAGCAGTAAAGGTACTGTTATCAAGAACAAAGATATTTATTGGACCCCCATCATAAACTTCTATTGTCATCTGAATAAACAAATTATCTTTACTCACTGTAAAAGATCTATAACCTATATTACCAACTGGAACATCAAAATACCAATCAAATTTTTCAGCATTCACTAAGGAAGTTGACATGAACAATACTATTACAAGAAAAGATAATCCAGCTGAAAGACTCTTTTTCATGGTAGTAAGTTCTATGCCATCTCTTAAATAATTTTTGATTACTATCGGAGTTACTAGATCTTTTTAGATTTCGAAATATTTAATAGTCTGCATCATATTCTCTAGTAGAATGGTGAAGTTTTATGAAGAAAATCTACATTATCGAAGATGAGAAAGATATCAGTAATCTATACAGACTGTTGTTTGAGAGAGAGGGTATTGAGATAGAAGATATTGTTTCTAGTGGGAGAGTAGCATTAGAAAAAATAGAAGAACTGAAAGAGAGAGTAGAAGATATTGTTTTTCTAATAGACAACAGAATTCCTGAAAAAACAGGATTGGAAGTTGCAAAAAGATTGATAGAGATTTCACCAATTCTAAAAAATCAGATAATTATTGCTACTGCTGATGACACGATTTCAAGAGAGCAAGTTGAAGATTTAGGAATTCCTTATTTTCTTAGAAAACCTTTCAGCTTAGATGAGCTACTCGCAACTATAGATACTATTGAAAATAAAAAGAATGATGTTTCTTCGGTAACTTAGATGAATGTTGCAGTGGTATTATCTTGTCTTTTGGTTTGCGCAGGTAGAGCTATTTCTCCAAACCTTGATTCATATGCTTTTATCTGCTCTTCAATAACTTTCAGAAGGATTTTCAGTTGGTGTGGAGAAAAACTAACTTCAGTAACTATTTCTTTGATTATTGCACGAGGAATTAGAGCACTTGGGCCTATGCTTGGTTCTGTTGCATATTCAGCTTGATCTTTGAAAATGATCATTTTGAAGCCAGATATTGAATGGACCATCTGGATACTTTCAGCATAAAAGCTGGGAACTTCCTCTTTTCTCTCTACTTTAATGGGTATATTTCTACTCATGACTATCAATCTATAAGGAGTGAAACATAATAAAAATATATTGTTCTATTAAGGATGTAGGAACAACAAACAAAAGTTTTTGAATAAACTAAGATTTCTAAATTCAATGGCTATTTTTGCAGTAGGAGTCGTATTGTCACTTGTAGCAGCCTTTTCATGGGGAACATCTATGGTTATTTTCAAAGTAGGTGTAAAAAATGTTGACCCACTTGCAGCTACTTACATAAAGGGACTATTTGCAATTCCTGTTCTGCTAATTTTAGGTTTTATAATAGATGGCATATATACTTATTCAAAACTAATGTCCGGTTTTAATCTCCTCTGGCTATTTCTTGGAGTTATCTGCTTAACTTTAGGTGATTTTCTTTCACTCAGTGCTCTTAAAAAAATAGATGTATCAATAGCTCAACCAGTAACTTCGATCTATCCCATCTTTACAACCCTTACTCTTCTTATAGCCAAAATCGAAGATATAACTTGGTTCATAATTGGAGGTACTCTCCTCATATCTTCTGGTGTAATTCTTATTTCTTACTTTTCACGAAAAAATGACATAATCAATTTGAAAGCGTCTGAAGATTCAATGGAAACTGATGAGTTTGAGCAAAAAAAGAAAGCTCTTCCTATGGGAATATCACTTTCAATTTCTGCAGCTGTTTTTTGGGGTATAGCTATCGTTTTCAACAGATTGATTCTTGAAGATCAAACAATTGAGGTGGTGCCTTTGATGGCTCTAAGAAATGGATTAATGGTAGTGCTAGTTGCTATTTACGGTTTCACTAGATTCTTTATCAATAAAGAGAAATTTAGATCAAAAATTTTCGCACCTAGAAAAGAGGCTTTAATTTTGATGGCAGGTGGTACTGTATCCTGGATTGGTGGAGGGGTTGTCTTCTTTACTGCTGTTCAACTCTTACAATCAGCAGGAATTACTACGCCTATATCTTCAATTTCTCCTTTAATAGTTATGATTCTAGGGAGTATATTTCTAAAAGAAAAAATAACGCTTCCCCAGGTTTTAGGAGTAATTATTATTGTTGCAGGATCAATTGTGCTTTCCTTACCGGAACTACTCTCATCTATTTAATAAAACAAGGAACAAAATTGTAGTAGATCTATTGTTGTACTCACTTCAAAAATTCTTATTCTCTTTCTCTTACAATAAACGCCTTAACTAGTTGAAGAATTGCAATTAGAGCTATCAAATAACCCCAGAAAGTGTAAGTGGTCCACCAAGGGCTCATACCAAAATTGAAAGCTAAATTAAGCCCAATTAAGTTACCATAATCAAAAACTGAAAGAGCTAAAAACAAAGAAGCAATTGCTTGAAACAGAGAAATTATTCTATATCCAGCCATGTTAAAAATTGGCTTTCCTAAATATAAAAAGCTTTGTTTATTCTTTTCTGAATGTTAGAATTTCTTGTTCTTAAGCTCTGATTTAATCTCTTTTCTCAAGAAGCTTGTATTTTTTAGCTAACTTTTCTGCTAGCGCTTCTTCCTCTAAAGCATGTTTTTCATCTTTGCTTAATTCTTCAGGTAACCAAGCAGGTAGTTTTATTTTCTTCTCTTT
>JAUWEG010000110.1 GCA_030608385.1 Candidatus Heimdallarchaeota archaeon | reverse complement strand
TTTTAAGATCAGATGAGCTATTTTCTGAAGATTTAGAAGATTTAATTACAGAAACTAAAGAAGTGAGTACTGAAAATTTCGAAAAAGCTTTTGGTACTGTAGAAGACAGTAAAATAATTGGGCATGAGATTACAATTAAGAAACTTCCAGAAGATGATTACTTCAGAGATGAGCTTCTTCAAAAGTTAATAGAGGATAATAAATATCAAATACCAAATACAGTAAAAAGTCGAATTCAGTATAAATTGGCAAGTGGTAAAATTGAAACCATTGAAAAAGAAAACTCATTAGGGGTTGGAGAAACTCTCAAGAATGTAACCCTAATTTCAAGTCTGATAAATAATCACAAAAAAACAATCACAGAAATTAAAATCATAGATGAGATACCTTATTGTTTTGCTATAGATAATATGGAAATTGCCAATCTAGAAAGCGAACCATCAAAAGAGAAAGAAGAAAAGGTTTTGGAAATTACTTGGGAGATTCCAGAAATTCAGCCAGATCAAGAAGTTGTAATCAAATACAAATTATCTAAGAGAATAAATCGAACAATTTTAGAGATAATTCAAAATGAAGTAATTGCAGTTCTTAATTCATTTGAAAATATTTCTCTATCAGGTTTAGAATTTTCTTCTAGTATTAAATATCTTAACATTCATAATCGTCAGCTACAGGAATTACATATTATAGATGAGATTCCTCCAGAATTTGACGTCTTAAAAACAAATCCTGAAGCACTTCCTCCAAATGCAGTAATTGAAAAGGTTAAACTGAAGGGGACTATTGTAAGATGGAAACATAAGAATGTTCCAGCTGATCATTCCTTAGATAAATCCTATAAGCTCGATTATTTTCCATTCCTATTCAGAGGAAAGAAACTCATTCAAGATAAAGAAGGAAAAACAATTTTCAAGATAGCTAAGTTCATCAAATCCTCTGAAAGAGATATAGGGTATACTGTTAATTACACAATTAAAAATATTAAAGGAGATGTTGAAGAAATCATATCTATAGCTGATAAATTCCCTGTTAGTCATGCTGTGGTAGGAAGAGATCCTGAAAATTCACAAATAATGGAACAAATTGATGATTCAGGAGCTAAGATTATAACATGGATAACAGAACCTCCACCTATTGGAAAATATGCATCTGTCGAAATCAAAGTTGCAGGAGACACTCCACCAACTTTTGAGATGTTCGAAGTTTTCATAGGAGATAAAACTGAAAAAGAAGTTTTAGACAAAGAATCATCAATCTCTAGAGAGCTTGTCAAGTCTTTCTAGATTTATTCATTTATCTATCACATAGAGTTTATTTACAACATAGGGAATTGGGTTCTATCAATGAAAGATTCTTACGAAGTAATAGTTGTTGGAGCAGGTCCAGCGGGTGTAGCAGCAGCATTAATTTGTCGAAAGAGGGGATATAACGTCTTACTTCTTGATAGGAAGAAAAAGGAGAAGATCGGAGACAAAGTGTGTGGTGAAGCAATCTCAAAAAAAACAGTTCTTAAGGCAATGGAAAAACTCTCTATTGCTCCCCCACTAGAAGAAGAAATTAAAGCACAAATTGAAGATTTAGTTCTTAGGACAGCTTCACCTAAGAACCATATTACCTTTCCAGCAATAGGTTATATGATTGATCGCCATATGTTCGGACAAAGATTACTTCAAGAAGCAATAAAATCTGGAGTAATTTTAAAAGATCAATCTAGAGTAAAAAAACCAATTGTGATAGATAACAAAGTATCTGGGGTTTTGATTAAAGATTCAGAACATAACAGCATAGAAATTTTGTCTAAAATGGTAATTGACTGCAGTGGAACTATGGCAGTAGTAAGAACAGGTTTACCACAAGAATATGAACCAAATTTGAACAAAAAAGTTACTAAAGCAGATTTTGCTCCTTGTTATCGCGAAATAATACAGTTAAATCACGACCATGATTTAGAAGGTAAAATAGTTTTACAATATGAAATAGATATACCGGAACCGGGATATATCTGGTTCTTCGATGAAGGGGAAAAACGTTTGAATTGTGGAACTGGATTTATCAAACAAGGAAAACATGCCACCAAAAGTGTTAAGTCAGTATATTTTAACGCTTTAGAGAAATATTTCCCAAAAGGAACTTACAAAACAATAGATGGGAGAGGAGATGTAGTACCAATTAGGGCTCCTTTGTGGAATGCAGTAGGGAATGGTTTAATTGTTGCAGGAGATGCAGCTTTTCATGCTGACCCACTAACAGCTGAAGGTCATGGTCCTGCATTAATGGCAGGAAGCTTTGCAGGAGAAGTTGCATGCAATGCTCTTGAACAGAACTCATTTGAATTGGAAGACCTATGGGAATATAATCGTCTAATTGTGAAAGAATTTGGTTCAGATCATGCTAGAAATAGAATCCTAACAATAGTTTTAGAAAAAATAGGTCCAGAAAAACTAGAATTTCTACTTAAAAGAAAGGTGGTTAAACAATCAGATTTAACATCTGCAGGTATTATGAAAAAAAGATCATTTATGGACTATTTGGGTCGAGTGGTTAGATGTTTTCCCAAATATGGACTCTTGTTGACTATGAGAAAGGCAATAAGCACAAGCAAGGCAATCGCTAAACACTGCGAAATCTATCCCACAAAGCCAGAAAGCTATGAAGTATGGAAATCGAAAATTCTTGATCTTTACTCTCAAGTTACTTAAAACATAAAAACAGAAACCATAATTTTTAAGTTAAGTAATGGGATGTTATTTTAACCATGACACATAAAGAAGAAGCAGAAGAAAGATCATATGAACACTGGGCGACTGTAGTTAGCAATAAGGCAATTGAGATTTTTGGTAAAAAACAAGTAGTTGCTACTGGATGGGCACCATCAGGTTATTATCATATAGGAAACTTCAAAGAAGCAGTTACTTGCAGAGCCATTCATAGAGAATTAATCAGTTTAGGAGCAGATTCATATTATTTACTCAATATAGATGATGTGGATCCTTTTGAAAAAATACCTGCATTCTTCAAAGAGTATGGTAAGTTACTAAAACCTTACCTAGGACATGCAATCAGTGAAGTACCAGATCCTTTAGGTTGTCATGATTCATATGCAGAGCATTTCATAGCTGATGCTTTAGCTATAATGAATGATTTTGATGTCAATCCTAATCCAATTCTTACATCGAAACTATATGAAGAAGGAAAATATTACAGATATGCAAAATTGTTTCTTGAGAAAAGGGAAGAAATGTACGAATTAACGGAGGAAATAACAGGCTCAAAAATGGAAGATTTCTTTCTAATACAATGTCCTGAATGTAATAATCTATCTGCTCCAAAAATCATTGATTATAAATTCATAGAAGATAAAATTAAGGTAGAAATCTTGTGCCAGAAAGAAAGACGAGGATGTGGACAGAAGTCCTCCTTAATTTTAGGAGAAACAATCTGGAAAATAAAATGGCGACTCGACTGGGCTGCAAGACAAGATTTCTTAGGAGTTACAGTTGAATCCTCGGGTAAAGATCATGGTGTATCAGGAGGATCCATAGATTCATCTTTAGCAATCCATGAGAGGATTTTTGGAAAAAGCAAATTACCTATGCTAATTACTCATGGTTTTCTAACCTTTGGTGGTAAGAAATTAAGTGGGAGCACAGGCAGTGGTTTGCCTGTATCAAAATTTCCGAGTATATTAGATCCATCTATATTTCTTTATAAGATATATAGAACTAATTTGAGAACAGACACAGATTTTAAAGTTGAGATGGATGTGCCTGGAGTAGCTTCAGACTATGATCTTGCGGAGGAATTGTACTATAAAGAGAGAGATATCGAACATAAAAAAACTAAGGAAAAAACTGTCAAAGCTTACGAACTTGCTCTTATGGCAGAGCCTTTTGAAGAAAAGCCAATCAGGATGAATTATGGACAGCTTGTTACATTCTTACAAGTTTATTTGTTTGATGAAGAACAGGTTATTGAAACTCTAAAAGCCAAAGAGATAATTCCTTTCAATATTAGTAATAGAGATTTGCAGCTGTTGAAAGATAGAATCCAAAGAGCAAAATTTTGGATAGAAAATTATGCTAGTAATAACTTCAAATTCAGTGTAGTTAAAAATCCAAAATGTGATATTGTGAAATTATTGGATTTACCAGTCCTTAAAGAATTGTACATGGCTCTACAGAACCTTCCTGAAAACTATCAAGGAGATTCTATTACTCAATATCTTTATGAGATAGCTAAGGAAAAAGAAATTAAACCAGGTAATTTCTTTAGATCAATTTATCAAATTGTGTTAGCACAAAAATCAGGACCTAGAGCTGGAACACTCATTGATGTTTTGGGAAAAGCTGAAGTCTCCAGACTAGTTAAAGAAGCCCTAGATTGTTTCTAATTTTAAAAGAAAAAAGAGGAGAATTTTGATTTTTCATCCTAATCCTCATTTTCCATTGTGGGGTTCACAAAGAAAAATGGAGAATATTCTGGATCTTTTTTCAAAATTTCCAATATTTTTTCGCCTGATTCGGTAATTGACCAACCCCTTTCCTCTTGCTGAATCAATCCTAATTGAGTGAGGGAATTCGAATGCTTACCAGTTTTGATGTGGGATCTGATTGTATCCAGACCAATTCGAAGTTTCTTTGACAACTTCTTATATCCAACAGATTCTCTGGCAAGTTCTATGAGGATAAGGCGTTTAGTTCGACCTAGTCTTTCGACTAGAGATTCTATTATATCTCCATTATCTACCACTCATATCACCGGATAGGTAGATTAAGTATCTTTAACAATTTAAAAACTATACGCTTGTCTTTGTTCAAGATGTCTAGATAGCTTTAGAACTCCTCTGTTTCCCTCAACAGAACATTTAAGAGAAAGCACAAGGTTGTGTTTTTTAGATGGAACAAAAAATTTGTTTTAGTGTGTTTGATGATACCGTAGGAGTGAAAGTTTTACAACACGATAACCTAACAGAAGAAGATTCTCACAAAGTATCTATTCGAATGCTATCAGGGGCAGCAGGAACGGATATTTTAAGAGAATCGAGCGCAGTTATGCCACTTCACGATACAGGTGGAGTTGCTTATTCCTTCTTCTTTGGCATACCTTGCAAAAGCAAGAGATCACCCATTACTATGGCATGTTTAACTTATATCATCGAAGAAGAATTACAGTCACAGCTTTATACCAAAGTTCCAGTTTTTAACTATCATAGTTCCAATATTGCGAAACAACTTGCTGGTCTTATTCTCTATGAACCAGGCTTTGAACTAGATGAAGGTCTTCAAACAAGAATAAGAGGTTGGTCCACTAAACTTTCCTCAATAATGACTAAACAAGAAACCGCAGCAGCTCAAACCGTAGAAATTATCAAATCAGAAACTTCACCTTATTTCTTTATGAGACTGATTAACAAAGGTCAAGATAAAGTGGTTGATGCTATTCTAATAGGAAAACCAATAGTTGTTGTTTGTTCTCAAGAAATGATTAAACCAATTTTATCATCATTACAATCATTTCAACCTAGAAGAGAATTATTGGTTTCATTGTTTCCTAGTGAATATATACCCCCAGATCAATTTGATGTTCTCTTTGCAACATCTGACTTAGTTTCTGATTATCCTGACAATATTATTTGTGATCTCACAGCAGGACAAGCAAAAGGCGGTGATGATAGTGAATTTAGCAAACAGTTATTGCAGAAATTACAACAAGATGCTGAAGGTGGAGGTAAAGATCATAGAAATATTATTGATCAATCCATTCGAGGTTTAGAAGGAGAAGTTGTAAAAATCATAAGATATTCAGGTACTAGTATAATTTCCCAATATTATGCATTAACAACAAATCCTAAGCAGCAATTTGCAAATTTGGGAGAAGCAGACGTTGATATGGCATTCAAAATTGCCTTCACTCGTTATCCTGAATATTCAAGTAGCATTGATAAACTGTATCAAGAAGTAACTGGAAAGAAAAGACGTTTCAACATATAATCTTATCAAATACTAAATTTGATGATTAAAAATGAGGAAATGTGAGACGAAGCATTACAAAGCAACCACTTTCCCTATACTTTTTTATTTGTGTAGTTCCTAATTTCAATAATGAATATCAATTCAGTGGTAGATGAAGTTGCTGAGCTAAATCCAACAATAGTTTCTGTAGTTGGTGCTGGGGTCTCTAAAGCTTCAGGAATGCCTACTTTTAGAGGAGAAGATGGGTTATGGAACAACTACAGAGCCGATGAGTTAGCAACACCCCATGCATTTTCAAGAGACCCGAAACTTGTTTGGGATTGGTATAGAGCAAGGATGAGAATCCTATTAGAATCTAAACCAAACCCAGCTCACTATTCACTCACTGAATTGGAAGAAGAGAAAATTGCTCTTGGAATTATTACTCAGAATGTTGATGGATTACATGAAATAGCAGGATCCAAAAATATTGTAGAGATTCATGGCAGAATCAGGTATGCAAGATGCGTAAGTTGTGATTACATAGAAAGATGGGATGATGAAAAAAAAGTACAAAAAGGACTGGAATTACCATCATGTCCTGAATGTAAAACTAATCTTCTTCGACCAGATGTTGTTTGGTTTGGAGAACCTTTAGACTCCCAGAAATGGCAAAAAGCTACTGAATGGACGACACAATCAAATGTGATGCTTGTAATCGGAACCTCTGGTGTTGTTGCACCGGTATCCACTTTACCAATCTATGCAAAACAAAATAATTCTATGATCATAGAATTTAATATTGAAGCCACGCCAATTTCGAATTATTGTGATTATTCTATATTTGGACCATGTGAAGAGACCTTACCGGATTTTACTGAAAATTTACTAAACAAAATTAACTGATGTGTATTTATGGAAGAGGAAAAAAGAATAGAAATCAAAGTATTGGGTATGGTTCAAGGAGTTTTCTTTAGATCCACAACCAGAGATAAGGCAAAGAAATTGGGCCTTAAAGGAACAGTAAGAAATATGAGAGATGGATCAGTAGAAATAATTGCCGAAGGAACCGAAGAGAGACTGAATAGACTAATTATTTTTGCTAAACAAGGTCCACCTTCAGCTAAAGTTTATGATATACAAGTTAAATGGGAACAAGCTAGAGGAGATTTGTCTTATTTTAAGATAATTTACTAGTGAAATATCAACATTCAAAAGCAATTCAAATAAAACTAAAATGTGAGGAATTAGATTGCCTGAAGATATCGAGAAACAAATCAGAGCTAAAATATCAGAGTTAAATCTTAAAGACACAGAATTAATCCATTTTGGATCTATTGCAAAATTACCTACTCAATTTGGAGAATTTGAAATTATAGGTCTTTTAAGTTTAAGAGATATGAAGGAACATGCTGTAATCGTTAAAGGAAATCCAGTTGGAAAGGAGGATGTTCCATTACGCATTCATTCAGAGTGTCTTACAGGTGATGCATTTACATCACTGCGATGTGATTGTAGAGAACAACTGGAATTTGCATTAAATTATCTTTCACAACAAAAACATGGCATACTAATCTATCTCCGTCAAGAAGGAAGAGGGATTGGTTTGTTTAATAAACTAAAGGCATATACACTTCAAGAGATTGGATATGATACAAATGAAGCAAATGAAGTCTTAGGTTTTAAAGCAGATGAACGTTCATATCTTGTAGCAGTTGATATCCTGCAAGCTTTGCATGTTAAACGTGTTAAGCTTCTAACTAATAATCCAAAAAAAGTAGCAGAATTATGTGGGAGTAATATTGAAGTCATTGATAGAATTCCTATTGCCATTACACCTAATGTCTATAATGTAAAGTATCTTTCCACAAAAAGTGAAGATGGTCATTTGATGGGGTCAGAACCACTTTTTTGTCAAGATGAAACAGATTGAGGGAGATTATTCCTCTTTCTCAGTGTCTTCTTCAACAGTAGCATCTTCTTCAACAGTAGCATCTTCTTCAACAGTAGCATCTTCTTCAACAGTAGCATCTTCTTCAACAGTAGTATCTTCTTCAACAGTAGTATCTTCTTCAACAGTAGT
>JAUWEG010000164.1 GCA_030608385.1 Candidatus Heimdallarchaeota archaeon | reverse complement strand
GATAATTATACACAAGAATATTTTGATTGGATTGTAAAAGAAACCAAGGAGTAGAGACCATTTCATTTTTGCTAGAAAAGTAGAATGAAGAAAAGAACCAAAATTGTAGTGGTTATCAGATCAGCACTAGAGCTTAAGAGTGGGTTAACTAGATTATCTGGATCCAAACCTAATCGAAAAGTAATGAATGTAGCAGATAAAGCAATAAGACCTACTAAGAGAAATGATAGAAAATTGGTTAGAAGTAATAATCCTAGTATTGAACCATACAGTCCTATAGTCATTCCCTTGGGAAACATTGCTGTTCCTAGAAGACTCATTACAGTTACTACAATCAAAGCAGCTGTTATTATTCCAAAGAAATTAATTGATAATTCTTTATTCTTAAGTGATTTAAAGGATGGCGTCATAGTTCCTAAGTGTAGTTTGGTCGTACTGGTATTAGCTAATATTGAACTTTGGCTACCCACAATACTGATTATCGCAGGATAGAAGACAATAAGTACTGGAACAGAGTTTAATATATCTGGAAAGGAGGCAAGAACTGAACCAGTACCTGCAGCGATTAAACTTGTAATTGTAAGTACTGGTAAGGTTTGCACAATTCCTTTTCTAATATACTCTTCTTTTCTAAATTTTATTATCAAAAACACAAATACAGCTATAACAAAAATAACCGTTGGGATTCCGAGATAATAATGAAGTTTCACTACATGATTCCAAGGCCTATACAACCAACAAACCGCTACAAAAATAAGTGTTATGAGTATATCATTTATAGATGAAGTTATTGGATAAGCAAATACATCAGGATCACCCTTTTTTCTATAGATAAAGAAGGTTAGAACGAAAGTTATAGACAAGGATATAACAGCTGTAAGAGTAAATGTTGTAAGAGTTATAGCAAAAATTTTCAAAACATCTACAGGTAATAAATTTAATTTTAAAAGAAATCCAAGTATAGATGTTATGATGCTTATCAGAACAGAGTCAAATATTGTTAGGATTAGAATAAGCATTATAAGATGCACTAATCTGTTTGTATTATTTCTCCAAGTTGGTTTTAAAGTTCCTAAATGTAAAGCAGTACCAAGTTTTCCTGTTAGAACTCCATTGATATCCCCTCTAACTGTTAATAATAATGGATAGATGAGAAAAATCCATGGTATATAGCTAGATAGAGATTGTAAAAAAGTTGCAGCACTTCCAGCTGCTAATCCTCCAAGGTTAAAAAACAATCCCCCTGCTACTGCTAGAGTAAAACCAGCAAAAACTGAGAAGGAAAATTTGTTCTTTAACATACTGACTAAAAAAGTGTCGAAACTTAATAAAGATAATTGTTTACGAAAACATGGAATAAAATTAGTGGGGAAAAACTGGGTTGGTTTTTAAACTTGTCTGATTCCCAATCTCTCAATTATTTCTAATCTTCGTTTTGCAAGTGCAAAAAAACTATCTGCTATTTGCTTTGTTTTTTCTAATTTGGGATCTAATTCAAACATTTGTTTATAGTATTTAGATACAGGATTAGTAGAATCTGCCATCTTCTTTCCTAATTCTTTTGCCTCTGTAAATTTATCATTCATTAGTAGATGTGAGAATTGTAAATTTGGATTTATTTCAATATCTTCTACTGGAACTAAGTCTATATTCATCATTAATATCCATGATAGAGTTTCAAACATCTCAGGAGCTACTTTGTCACAAAGTTTTTTCAGATCTACATATCTTTCTTCTCGAACAGCACTCATCGCAATCACTTAGGTATTAAACTAAAATTAGGTGAGCTATTTATATATTTTTACCTTAATTTGTAAAAATTTAGTAAAGTAAGAATTAATCCTGTTTTATGGCTAATACACATACAATTTCACGTAAGAAGATTAATTTTACGTTTTCTTCTCCAAACACTGAGACTATTGTTGCTTTTAGTTGTTCAGGTATAAATTGAATTAACTCGCCTGATCCTTTTTTAGGTATGAAGATTTGAAATCCAGAAGTAAGTTGTTTTAATGACTCCCAGAGATAACTTTCAAATTCTATTAATTCAAAGAATGCAGCTTTTCCTCCAGGTTTGAGTATTCTATGAACTTCTTTTATATAATTCTCTGAATCTTTCTTTTCTAGAAATCCTAAAGCTAATACCGACATCACTCTATCTAACAAATCATCCTTCAATGGAATATCATCAGGGTTCGACCTGATATTCTGATAATAGGGTACAGCTAAATCTTTAGCAAATGGTAACAGAATGTTAAAACGACTTTGAGTATCTTCATCAGTTGATTGAACGCAATTATTACACATCTCAGATACAAGAAACTCAGGATTATTGGGACTAACTACTGCAAAATTCATCTCACGAAGACACCCCATAGTTTTTACACATACCACATTCAATACTTCTATTAGTTGACTGGCCATGCCTTCAAATATGGAACTGATCCCCCAAAATAGAGCTCTTTTAAGTTCAATTTGCCCCTTTTCTGTTATATCTAGGAAAGTTTTGTAACCTTGTCCTGGAATAGAATTTGTTTCAATCATTTCAATTTTTTCTAGTTTGTCAAAAATGGCATAAAAGGAGCTTTCTGGTTTATTTGTTATACTCTTATGTTTATCCCTAAGAACTGAAATCATTTCTCCTTTGTAAACAGGCTCTAAAGATTTTTCTAGTATTTTTAGTATCTCTAGCTCTATCCAATTAACAGTAAAGACAGTCAGAATTTTTTTATCTGAAGTATCTACATCTACTGACATGAAATTATTATCTTCATCCTTGGCCATTATTGCACCATTTAAGTTGTTGAAGGAGTTTGTTATAAATCTTCTTTTGTGTATTGAACTAAGTCAAATCATCAGATTCTAAATAAAGGAAAAAACTGAGAAAAAGTAAAGACAAATTATCCTGTCTTTGTTCTTTTCTTACGAATAATTACTAATGCTCCAAGTGATAAAAGGCCAAAGAAAACCCAAACAAATTGTATTGGAACTTCAACGATATAATCTAAGAAGGTTAATTCGATCTCACTATCAATTTCGTTTCCAACTTCTACACTGACAAAATGTTCATAGTATCTCTTGGTAACACCATCTAGAGGGTCAATCTCAAATTCAACAAATAAGGAATAGGGAGCATCTTCTACTGTGAAGTTCACATAGAACCATAATGGATTAGCAATTCCATCTGTTACATTGAATAGAGTTGGATTATCTTCGAATTCATCTCTAATGTAGACTGTGTCAGTAGCATTTATTCTATGAGTATGCCAGAAGAGAGGAAATCCTTCCCCAGTGTATTTGTCACCGTCAACTTTAACACTAGCATATACTTTTTCTAATTCTTCTTCAGATAATGGTCCAGGATATAAGTCATCCTTAAGTTTGACAGTAAAATTAGCACCTACTGGAATATCCTCATAATAATCTACAGATTTTGTAACATTCCATGTAAAAGTACCATTCTTAACCATTAAATCTGAATAGTATAATCCTTCTCCAGTTTGGGCTGAAATAGTATTAGCCAAAAATGCAGAAATCATCAAAACAACTAAACTTAGTTTTAGTACTTTTTTCAATTAATTCACCATTATTAGTAAAGGATGAAATACAAACAGCATAAGTTTTTTTAAACTTTGCCTCTCTACCCTTTTTAATATACGAAAAATAGAGATGGAAAAAAATTAATCTAAAGTTTAGACTCAAGTCTCTGTACAATGTTTTGATCTTCAAGTTCTTTCGCAATTTCAAGAGCTTTCATGAGATATTCTCTTCCTTTATCCATTTGTGAGGAAATTAAAATGCCACCAATTTTTTCGTAGATTCTCATAGAATCAACTTGGTTATCTAGTCCTTCGAAAATTGCTACAATTGATTGATAATCAGTTATTGCTTTGTTACCATCCTTTGCAGCTTTGATGTCAGCTATTATTTCCTTTGTTAATCCTTCAAAATAGGGGTTATTCCTCTTAGAAGATAGCTCTGAACCTTTATTTGCAATTTTTTGAGATACTTTTGGCTTCTTTTCAGCAGTTCCTAGTGCCAATTGGTAAAACATGTAAATTTGAATATTATAAAAGAAAGATGCATCTTCTTCTTGTTGAGTAAGAAACTGAATATATTTCTCAAGCTTCTTTTCCAGTTTCTCTGCTCTTTTGTCACTTTTACTTTGTAATGCGAGCATTCGGGAACCTATATAGTTGTAAAATGCATTGCCATAATTTAATTCCTTCTGATAAGAATCACCTATACTCTCATATTGTTTGGAAGTTTCAATTAATTCATACTCATCCATCTTAGATACCTTCTCGATATCTAGTAAGGGTTTTGTTGCATTTATTTCGATTAAATCTCTTGTAACGTATTGTAACTGTTCTTTCTTGATTCTCCTAACGATATCTGTAATTCCTGTAGCAGTATAAATCTCAAAAATCTTCTTTGTTTCAGGGGAATCTGTCAGAGGTTCTATTTTAGGTAGAGATAGGAAGTAGTTCAAAGAATGGCCTTGTTTAAGTAAAGTTCTGATAATCTTTAGAGATTTCTCAACTTCTTCTTTTTCAGGTAATTCACTATAATCAGTCAACAATGCTCTAGCATCAGATAGGTTCTGAAAAGCTGTTTGATATTCCTCTCTGACATAATTTATCAAACCTAATCTGTATTTGATTATACCTTTTGATTTCGTGTCTTCACTGTTTTCAAAATGGGATAAACTTTCAATATACAAATTATAAGCATGATCCATTTCAGTTTTAAACATGCAGTTAGCTAATGCAAAAGAGTTCTCTGCATAATACTCGTCCTCACCTAGCTCTTCAGCTATTTCCCTAGCTTGGCTGAACACAACAGCTGCATCTTTTAAGTCAAAATGAACTAAGTTTTCACCAAATTTAGATAAACTTAGTAAGTGAAGCTTCTTATCCTCTGACTTTCTTGCCTCACTCACAGACATAAGATAGTATTCTGTTGAATCCTTATGCTTCCCTTGAGCAGTTAAGAGAGAAGCTATCAGTGAAGCAATCTTTGATGTAACATAATGTGCTTCTAAACGTCTTCCCTCATTAAGCAAATTAACTGCTTCATTGAGCGCATCAGTTATTTCTCCATCTCGAATTTGAGCTATTAAAGTATCAAACTTTTTCTCTAATTCCTTAGTTTCATCAACTATTTTATCACCATAAGTTATGATAACATCAGATTGAGCAAGACCAACATCTTGATCTTCAGGCAGTTCTTCTAAACCTTCAAGATCAGACACTACTTCCATGTCTAAACTGAATTCTTCCATTTTGTCAAGATCTTCATACTCTTCGTCTTCTAGATCTTCAACAC
>JAUWEG010000018.1 GCA_030608385.1 Candidatus Heimdallarchaeota archaeon | reverse complement strand
TATACTTCTTTCATAGATTTCCGAGAAGAAGGAATTGAGGGAATAGAGTTATTAAAAGATGAACTAGAAAGATACTCTATTCGAGGAATAATTTTAGGTCGTCAGACAAAGAAAGACACATTAGAGAAAATTATTAAGGTGAGTGATGGTTTAGGCATCCGAGATATTTTTTCTGTTACTCAAGATGATTTGAAACTCATTGCAAAGTTAAAAGAGAATAATTCATCTAAACTTGTTGCAATACATGCTTCTGAATCAGAAGAAATTACCGCTGAATCAATCTCAAAATATGGAAAACGCGATATAGAAATTATTGGAAACTACAAATCATTTGATTATATCGTTCATGCAAACTATTCAAAAGAAGAAGAACTCAAACTTCTAAGTAAAAACAAAATTAACATTATTTGTTGCCCTATTTCGAGTTTGTATAACGGACTGAAGTTTCCCCCTTTGGAACTTATATCAAAAAATAAAATTCTACTTGGTCTTGGAACTGATAATGTGCTTTTTTGTAATCCTGATCCATTTAGACTTATGGCTTTCACACTTTACAATGCCCGAAGTAATAACCAAAATCTTTCACCAAAGGAAGTTCTAAAATCAGTAACAGTTAATCCTGGTTTAATAGTTAAAAAGAAAATTGGCCAACTTGAAGTTGGTTATAGTGGAGACCTTCTTGCAATAGATTTAGAAAGTAACAATCTAAAATTCTCTAAAGATATTTATTCTGCAATTACTATGCGAGCAGATCAATCAGATATACGTCTTCAAATGTATAAAGGAAAGGTGATAAAGTGGAAAGACCAGAAGTAATTGTAAATGTTGCTAGCTCTTTAGACGGTGTTATCGCTTCCAGTGAAGGGGCTCTGATTTTATCAACCACTGAAGATTGGGTAAGAGTGCATGAATTAAGAAACTCAGTTGATGCAATACTTGTTGGTGTAAATACAATTCTCAAGGATGACCCTTTGTTATCTGTTAGATATATCAAACCTAGAGAACCTGCTCCTTTAAGGACAATTTTGGATACCAGCTGCAGAATTCCGTTGACAGCAAAAGTTCTTCAAGACCAAGAAAGATTACCTTCAATTATTGTTACATCCAAGGATTGTTCCGCAAGTAAACAAGATGAGATTCGAAAACTCGGGGCAAAAGTAGTTTCCGTAGAATTTGAAAAAAATAAAAGATATCTGAATTTAGCTGATGTGTTGAAAATCTTGAAAACTCAATTTGGAATTAATAAGTTGTTGGTAGAAGGCGGTTCAACAGTGATTACACAGTTCTTAACCAATAGATTGGTAGACACAATGCACATTTTTTATGCACCAGTTTTTGTTGGAGGAAAGAATGCAAAACTTTTGTTCGAACAAGAAGCTATTCACAATATTAGAGACGCAATTAACTGTGAAATACAGACTGTGAATAAATTACATGAGGGCTATCTAGTTACTCTAAAACTAAAGAAAGATGAGTAAGATGAGCTTTGATGAATTTTTACATTTGCTCAAAAATGATCGAGATGAATTAATAAGTAAAGCCGAAACCAAGAGAGAAAGAAAATATGGCAAACATATTACATTTTCCCGAAATGTCTTTGTCCCAGTAACTCATCAATGTCGTAATCGTTGTGATTATTGTAGTTTTGTTTCAGATGATCCCAATACTTGGATTCTTCCTAAAGAATACTATGAAATAATAATGAAAGCTAAAGCTAAGGATTGTAAAGAAGTTTTAATCACACTAGGTGAGAAACCAGAGGAAAAATATCAATCAGCATTGAAATTTCTTAAAGCATTAAAATTTCAAACTACTGTGGAATATGTTAATTATTTATGTGGAGTAGCTTTGGAACAACATCTTTTACCTCACTCCAACTTGGGCGTATTGTCTTCTTCAGATTTAAACTTATTAAAACAAACAAACGCGAGCATGGGTTTGATGCTGGAAACACACAGCTTAAGATTGATGGATGAGGGGAAACCTCACCAAAATTCCCCAGGTAAGAATCCGACCTTACGAATTAATACAATAGAAAATGCGGGAAAACTAAAGATTCCATTTACAACGGGAATTCTTGTCGGAATTGGAGAAACATGGCAAGAGAGGATAGAATCTCTCCAACTAATTGCAGATATAAGTAGGAAATATAACCATATTCAAGAAGTAATTGTTCAAAATTTCAACCCTCAAAAAAATACTCCTATGTCAGACTATCCTGCCCCTAAGGAAGAAGATGTTCTAATAACCATTGCTTTGGCACGTGAAATTCTTCCAGCTGAAGTGAGTATTCAAGTCCCACCCAATCTTAATCGAGAGAGAATTATTGCTGCTATCAAACATGGAGCAAACGATGTGGGGGGGATCTCTCCAATCACTATCGATTATATTAATCCAAACATGATATGGCAAGAAGAACAATACTTGGTTAAAGAACTTAATTTATCAGGATTTTCGCTGAAAGAGAGACTTCCAGTTTATCCTCAATATGAAAACTATTTAAACACTAGAATGCGCGGAATAATAGAGGAACTCAAGGCAGATGAAAAATTTAGCACCTCCGAAAATTGATCTTGTATGTGATTTAGCTACATTCAAAGAATCACATCAAGAAGAAATTAATGATCTAACAAAAATGCTAAAAAAAAGAGGAAAAGAACTATGGATTCAAACCTCTTTAGCTGATGATTTGCGGTTTCAACAAGTTGGGGATAATGTTTCATTTGTGGTTAATCAAAACATCAATTTTTCTCGTCATTGTTTGGGGACATGTAGATTCTGTTCTTATAGTTTAAGAGATGAAACAGGGGATGTTGCTAACTCTAGAATGTCTCTTGATGACATCAAAATGGAAGCTGAAAAAGCAGTAGCTCGCGGGTGTACAGAAATTTGCATACAGGGTGGACTAGATCCTAAGCTAAACTATGATTATTATGTTGGACTTCTTAAAACAATTAAATCTGTATCTCATGATATTCACATCCATGGTTTTTCACCTTCAGAAATAGCTTATTTGTCTCAAATATCTGAAGAAAGTGTTGAGGATGTATTCAAAGATTTAGCGAATCATGGACTTGATTCCTTTCCAGGAACAGCTGCAGAAATTCTTGTAGATGATGTTAGAAAGATTATCTGTCCCGATAAAATATCAACAGAACAATGGGTAAATATTGTAATAATGGGCCATTCAAGTGGTTTAAAATCAACTTCTACAATAATGTATGGACACATAGAATCTCTTGCTGATGAAGCAGAACATTTAGCAATAATAAAACACATACAATCAATCTCAAATGGGTTTACTGAATTTGTTCCTCTTCCGTTTGTACATACGAATACTGTTCTCTACAAATACTTTGGAGCACGTCCAAGTAGTACGGGAATGCACGACTTAGCATTATTCAGTACTGCAAGACTATATTTAGGAGAGGTAATCCCTAATCTTCAAGTTTCATGGGTAAAGTTGGGTCCAAAGTTTTCCCAGGTAATATTAGGTTCTGGAGTGAATGATTTAGGTGGAACCATTTTCACAGAAGAAATCACTAAAAGTGCTGGAGGTACTTTTGGAGAAGAAAAAAATGTTGAAGAATTTGTGGAACTCATACGCGATGCAAACAGGATTCCCGTTCAGCGAAATACTCTGTACAACATAATTAAGAGACATTAATAATAAGCCAAGTTTTAAATTACAGATTGTCCATTTAATTTATTGTAATATGAATTCTAAGAAACAATCTTCTCCTGAAATTTGGAAAGCTCTCTCTAATCAAATTAGAAGAGATTTGCTATGCTTTATTGGAGAAGGGAAGATTGTTTCCTTCACAGGGATTCAAGATCGCTTTCAAATGAAAGTAGGAACACTTTATCATCATCTTGATACTCTAGGATTTCTGATTTCACAGGATTCTACAAAACGATATTTCTTAACAGAGCAAGGAAAACGCTCTTATGCATTGATTGAGGATGAATTGGACATTTCAGCACCAAGCCAAGTAGCTTATGGAAAGTTTGCCTTTTTACACTATGTTTTCCTTCGCCCAGTTTTTAAATTTATAAAAAATGATCCAATTAGATCACTTGGTTTTACACTCCTTCTGTTAATAGGATTACTCGTCTCAACATATTTCATATCAGCTGTTCCTATATTTTTATTTCCCTCATTCATAACACCAGATTTTGTTGCTCCTTTTATCTTCATGATTACCACAGCTGTTACTTATTTGATTTGTGAGGCTTTACTTTCTCTACTATTTCGCAAAACTTCAGGAAAATTGGCTCTGCTACAAAGCGTTATTATAGTGCAAATTCCAATGGTTTTACTAACTGTGATTCTATCGTTTGTTTTTGATTTTGCTTACCCTACATCACTTTTTGAGCTTGATGTCTGGTTTATCATTTTGATTTTTATTTTTCAATTATTTTTTGTTGGTTTTCTTTTAGAAGCAATAGTAGTTATTAAAGAAATAAGATTTGAAAAGGCAGGAGTGACTGCTCTTTTTGTAGTTTTTATGATTAATGCCTTATCGTTCATTATAATGAACCTGCTGGAGGTCTCAATATGATGAAGTTCGAGAAAATTAGAACTGAATACTTTAAAATTTATAGAAATAAATGCTTATCAATTAACGTGAACATAAGAAATATTGAGGGGAATGTTTGATGAGTACCAAAAAACTCCAACATTTAAAGAATAGAATAGCCCCACCATTTCATAAAATTCTTGTGGTACTCATTTTATTCCTCTCTTCTATAGTATCAACACCTATTCTTATTGGGGGTGCTTATTCTGCTAGTTCTAATACAACCTCATCCTCTGTAATGGCTGAAGAACAATTGCTTCTTTTTCAGGAAAAATTTGATATTATTGTTGGAAAAGCTGATTCTGTTATAGCTTCTCTAGAGCTAGATGGGGGTTTACTTCGAACACCTCTTGACCTTTCTAGACCTGAACTCACATATGTCAATCAAATTGATTTCATTGTAGCAAATCAATCCTCATTTTCAAAAATTTGGACTAATCCTCTCTGGAAGCATCCCGATGGTTTAGTGATCAAACTTACACTGAGAACACAAAACTTCGAACGTATTAAGGCAATATATCAGTTTGTTAATAGTGTTGTTCAACAATTTTATAATATAAGCTTGGGTGTTTTCAATATTCAAAATCCCTCTCTCGTTGATACTGTTTTATATCTAGTGGCCCCGATTTCATACTCACAAGCATTAATTTTATTTGATGCCATTTTCAAATCTGACTATCAAGAAGAGAATGGCAACTCTGTAGGTATAATAGAAAACATGCTAACTGAGTCACCTACAGTTTATGCTTTTGGTTTTTCTCTGGTGAAACGATTTGGAATCATTACACGAATCATTAGGACAGCAGTTGTTGCACAAGAAAACAAAATTCAGACCATTAGTGATCACAGAATTTTTAATTTAAGCTTATCATTACACACTCCTTTAATTCCTAAGACTAACGCGTTTGTATCAAAATTTTCATTTAATCTGCCGTTTTTAGCTAATGTAACTAGTGTATCCCCCCCACCTAATAATGTAGGTGGCTCAATAACTGGTTCTTTTGAATGGGTTCTCAAATTTTTCAGTACAATTGTTTATGATTCCTTTAATCCTGAAATAATCTATTATCCTTTCTCATATGATGAATTTGTCTTTCCGAGGATTGCAGTATCAAATTCATATTCCGATTTCTTACTTGAGAATGATGGGATTCTAAATATGACCTACGCGATTGAGAATACTGGAACTGACACAGCTTATAACACAACTATCATTTTCCCAATCCCTGGAGATTTGGAATTATTTATTCAAGAAGGACTTGAGGTTCCAGTTCTACGTGATGATTTACAAATCAACGAGGTTTTCAACTCAGGGATAACACTTGATATTCAGTATTTTGGTTATAGTTTTGAAATATTCATCCTAGATATTCGTGGCTGGTATGAAAATACTACTTCTCTTTCTCTTGAAAGATGGTTAGATAACACTACTTTAGAGATTAATGAATATATAACTGTTGAAACAACAAACGGAATATCAGCGGATTTGCATAATGCTGTATTGGCAAGAATTTCACCAATATTGGATATGTATGATATATCCGAAATAGCACTAAATTTTGCTTATTTTGAGCCAATAATAAATGAACAACTGCAACTTGCAGTAAATGATGCTTACAACATTGTATTCAATGAATTCTACAAGAACAAAACACTCTTCCAATTCAGTTCTACAGATTTCAGTTACAAAAATTCCACTATGTTTGGAGGATACTTAGAATGTAAAATTCTAGAGCTTGGTGTTAATGAGAGTTATGAAGTTTTCTGGTCAATTACAGATATTCCTACTTCTGCAGACAGGTTCGGATTCTTTTCAGTTTTTCCAGCTTCTACTATTCTAGAAGATTATACTGTTTTTCAAACAGTTGAATGCGATTATAAAACATTAATGCTGGCTTTATTCACCAGTTTAAACAGCGCAGGTAGATTCTTGAGTATCTATGATCCGATAACTGATTCCTTTGTTTCAATAGGGAGCCGTTATCAGTATTTTGATTCTTCTGATAGAGAATACTACGGGTTAACCAATGGTTTGAATTTTCAATTAGGTGATGATGAGGCAGTTCTTGAAAGCATACTAAATACAAACGAGACAATTTACAGAGTAGGGGAGATTGTTCCTTTCACACTTGAAATCAATAATTTAGGGACCACTGGAGCTTACAATATTCATGTTGATATTGTAAATCTAAGGTTGAATTACCTATGGTTACCAACTGACATGAGTGTAGTGAAATCCTTTGATATTGATGCAATTGAAGTTGGAGAGACTGTAAATCAAGAGTTCTCAATTAATGCAAACAGCTATATAGGTTTGAATACATATGTAGCAGTAATTAGCTTCATTTCTGATTTAAATCAACCCGCAGAGGAAATTTATGTTCCTTGGATTGATACTTCCGTCCATTGGATTTACAGTGGTGAAACAGAGAATATAATAACTTCTACACTAACGTTCGGAATACTCTTTCCACCAATTTCACTCGAAAATGCACTTAGACCAAGTTTTCCTGTTCCAGAAATTGTTATAACATCAGACTATACACTGCATGAAAATGATCGAAAAATGTATATTGAATATGAAATAGAAAATACTGGTCTTTCTCCAACTGAAGTGAGAATTTCTCAAATGTTTAGTAAGGAGACAGTTGAAATTGATGAAATAAACTGCACAATAATTTTAGAAAATGATGACGAACAAATACTTTCTCCAGTGATTACATCAAGAGCTGATTTCATTCTGATTAGTTATACAAATACAACCCTTCATCCAGGAGATAGAATAGTTATTAGAATTCAGCTTTCTGATTTAGCTGAAGATTTCATTATACCTCCAATTATAATTAATTATGATTCAATTTACGAAATACGTCCAACAGATTTTCAATCAACTGAAACCCAATCTGATAGCAATGCTCAGGATACGATGAACCTCTCAATCAAGAATTCTCCTGCTAATGTAAGTGAAGGTGATCAAAACAAGTTTCTGTGGTCTTCCTTCTCACCAGTTATCAAAATCAATCTGCCATTTTCAGAGAAATACGATAAAATCACTTTCTCATCACTTCCATGGCTCTATCCTCTCATAAGTGCTGGAGTATTAGCTGGCGTTTTAGTGATTGTGATTGTCATATCACGTTTTAAAAAATAAAATGAATTTGGATTTATTTACAATGAAATGAGATGTGTAATTATCTCATATCAAAATCTTCTGAAGTGAAGCTTTTTAGAAAAGCCATAATTTCTTCCTGCATATCTGAACTTTTTTTGAAACTCATTGACTGTGCATAGAACATTGCAAACAAATCACCCAGAAGACACAATGTACATAAATCTGTTGTGAGTTCTTCCGTGGGATATCTGCAGGGGAAATTTACTTGTTGTACCTTTCCTTCAGGACTTCTTCCAGCCATCCCTTGTTTCCATTTACATACTCTTTGAGAAGCCATTTTCCTTACCTGAGCCGATACACAAATAACTTATTTTAAACCTATCCATTAAATATCCTTTAAGAGGTTTTAATAACAGAAAATCTCTGCAACTTTATTAATTATAATAATGATAACAAAAACAAAGAGGTATTTTAATGAAATGTCCAGACTGCAAAAAAGATTTGAATGTAACAGAACAATCAAATTCCTTTCTGTTTCAATGTAATTTTTGCGGCCTTAAAGAGACAATTTTTGTTACTGATAAAACTGAAGCATACAATCAATTAGTAGATTCTAAGCAATCTCGACGTGAATTAGCAAAGCAATTAAAAAAGAGAAAAGAGGAAAATCTCTTCCCTGTTCCAAGGAAAACAAAAGAGGAGAAGAGAAAACTAATACAAGACGGAGGATATGATCCACAAAAAATACCTTCCGCAATTAAGAACATAATTAACAATCCCGATATTGAGTTAATCTACTATAGCTTCCTGGAACAAAAATTTCCCAAACAAAGCTCAAAAAAGATGGAATTTCCAGAAAAATTAAGTACCTTTCTGAGTAAAAACAATCTGCCTTTTCTATATGAATTTCAACAAGAAGCTTTTGATTTAATTGACAAAGGAGAGGATATTGTTATTGTAGCCCCCACAGGGACTGGAAAAACTGAAGCTTTTATATTGCCAGTTTTAACACAAATTTGGAATGAAGCTTCCCATCCACTCCAGAGAAGAGGGTTATCTGCTCTTATCATATATCCAACAAAAGCCTTGGCAAAAGATCAAGAGAAGAAAATCAAAAAATATGGGAATCCTTTAGGAATCACCTGTGAAGTATATGATGGTGATACTCCTAAAACAAAGAGAGAAAAGATTCTTGAATCTCCTCCTGATATTCTTATCACTAATCCTGACATGCTGCATTACCATATGAGAAATTTACCTTTTGTTTCAATAATAAGAAATCTCAAATTCATAATTATTGATGAAATTCATGTAGCTATAGGCGCTTTCGGATCTAATCTCTATTTTATCTTAAAACGACTTCAACGACTTGTATCTAATAAAATCCAATTTATTGGTTCTTCTGCAACAATTGGCAATGCACTTGACTTTTCTTCTCAGCTTTTTGATAGAGAAGTAACAGCAATTATAGTTGAAGAAGCTAGGAAAGCTCCAACACATTTATTGATAACCATCCCTTGGAATGTCAGTCAATATACCATTACCTCTGAGATAACAAGACAACTGGTAACTTCCGGTCATAAGACACTCTGTTTTCAGAACAGTCATAAAAATGCTGAGATAATAAATTTGCTTCTACGTTCTGCAAGAATAAAATCAGCTGTTCACAGAGCTGGTTTAACAAGACAGTATAGAAACAAAGTAGAACAGAGATTTAGGGAAGGCGATTTGGATGCGTTAGTGTCTACACCAACACTAGAATTAGGGATTGACATTGGTGATGTTGATGGTGTAGTCTCCTCTATTGTCAATATTACGCGTTTTATACAAAGATTGGGAAGAGCTGGAAGAAAAGGACAAGAATCAATTGGTTCTCTGATTCTAAGAAACGATGACCCCATTAGTACATTCTATTCAGTTTATCCAGAAACATACTTTGCTGACATCAGACAAGGATATGTTGAACCTAAAAATGAAATTGTTTCCTATTATCAGCTTTTGGCTGCTGTCTTGGAAAAACCAATAGAACAAAAAGAATTCACTGAACACAAAGCCATGTTATCACAATTGGAGAACGAAGAAAAACTGCTGAAAACAGCAGATGGGGGATATAAAGCTAAATCTAGAACTGATATATTACGACTATTACGAGCTTATTCAATAAGGGGGATTGGGGATACTTTATTTCTAAAAGATAAAACTGGTAAAAGATTAGGGGAAAGATCTATGCCAATGGCCGCTAGAGAATTACATCCAGGGGCAATATATCTTCATGGAGGTAAACATTACAGATCTTCAACTTTCAAGTATGATAATCGATTTGGTGGTGGAGAAATACTCTTACAGCCTATACCCCCTATAAATCAGAAAACAACGGCTAATCGATATGCAACTCCATCTATATTGGTCGTGAATGAAAGAAAAAAGGTTCTTGGAACTGAGGTTATTTATTGTGATTTAAAAATAACTGAACAAGTTACTGGTTATAATGTCAACGATATCTTTACAAACAAACTTCTTGAAACTAAAAAATTTGATGAACCCATAATTTACTCTTTTCGAACAAAAGGATTCATGTTCACAATGCCAAAACCAATAGATCTTCTAAACACTTTTGCAAACTTACAAGAAGATGTTTTGTTAAATGGGACCTTTCACGCAGTTGAACATGTTGTGATTGAATCTAGTTCGATGTTAACTGGAGGGGGAAGTTCTGAGATTGGAGGAATATCCATGGGTAAATCTGGAGCAATTTTTGTATATGATGGTGCAAAAGGTGGAAGTGGATTATCCAAACTTCTATACGATAAGTTAGAAGAAGGTCTCAACCGTTCACTGAAAATTCTGGAAAACTGCACTTGTAAAACCTCTGATGGTTGTCCAAGATGCACTTATTCTTACCAATGTGGTAACAACAATCAACCTTTGAGCAAAATTGGTGCCATTGAATCAATAAAACTTCTAAATCAATCTAAATTGAAGATTGTAGATAACTATGCAGAATATGATGCATATGTGTGAAAATGCATTTTAATTAACAAGATTGTTTCTCAAAAATCTGAAGTGTAATACTGGGAATATGTCTACAATCATATCTCTGTCTCATGTGCTTTTATGTTATTTTTCAGTTCTTTAAACTTAACAATGACATTTGAAATGGATACTGAGGAGTTTATTGATATAGCTTTAAATTGTATCTTCCCCTCTACTGAAGAAATAGAACCGTCTATTCTTAAGGAAATAACTCATTTCCTAGAAGAAAATGAAAGCAAGGTTGAACCAAAAAATGCAGAAATAGTACGCGGTGAGATACGAAAAGCACTCATACATTTCAAGAATCGACCATATCTCTATAATACCAGAAAGAAGATGGAGAAGCTTCTAAAGGTAAATGACAATTGGAAAAGGTTCATGATTTCACCTAAAACGTTTACTTCCGAACTTAGAGATGCAGGTTTGAACAACGAAGAAATTAATCTTTTAAGAATGTCATTACAAAATGCAGAAAAATCATACGCAATGATGAAATCCATCCCTTGCCCTCAGAAACCTCTTTGATTTAGAAATTACAAGCAAGTTTTAATACATTGCACTCATATTAAATTTAGTTCGCATATCTTGAGATTAGTTTGAGATTCGATATAACTTGGGGGTTACTACGTGCAAAAGGAAGAGCTTAGTGAAGTATTAGATAATTATCTTTTTAGCAATTCCCACTTAGATGCCGAGAAATTAAGTAAAAAAATCCAAATCAGTTTAAAAGAAATCAAAGATTATTTTTTTTCCCGACCTGAAAACTGGGGTTTCATAAAAGAGGGGAGTTCTGTGTTTTTTGCCCACGAATTGATTAGAGACAATATCGATGATTTACATGAATCATTTTGGAATTGGTACTTGAAAAACGTGCCTAGTTATAGCGATCTTGCATGGGAGGAAGGATCAGCGGTTGCAGATACTTCAAGAATTAAAGTTATCCCACAGCCAAAAATAATTGAAAGTGGTTTAGTGAAAACATTCTCTGCTAGAATTGTAATTCTTGGTGAGGATAAAACAGGAAAACAATCTTTTGTTTATGCTTTAACTGGCGAATCACTTAATAGACCCGCTCCTGGTGTTTATTTCGGAAAAATCAATCGATCTGTTGATGATTTTAATATTGATTTTGAATGCATTATTTTAGATATCCCTCCTGATTCTCCTCTGTGGATTTATGCAAAAGCAAGTTTTGGAGTTGTTCTAGCATATGATGTAACTGAACTTCAGACTTTTGAGAAATTGCAATATTGGTTAGACACTTTTCTTGAAGCATATTCTTATGATCTGTGCCCACCTATCTTACTCCTCGGAACCAAAATTGATTTACTTGAGAAAAGAGAGTTGAATGAATTTGAATCTGTCGTTGAACTTCTTAGAGAACAGTTAGAGGCCAATTATGGGACTATAGTTGTAAGTGAGTTGGTATCTTTAACTGAAGGTACTAATGTTCAGAATACTTTTCAAAATTTCACAAAAATAATCCGTCAATGGTATCAGATAATTAAGGAAGAATACTCTGATGATAATCCTGTTATTTGATTATGATATGACACGATTCCATAGAGGAAAATATTAAATGTTCTAAATAAATTATACATCCAAGAACCTATACCGCGTCATAATAGTGAATAGAATGGCTACTTTGAGAAACTTCAAAACCAAAAGATTCAGTTTAAGGAGAATCAGCAAAAAGAACTTATATGGAATACTTACCATTATTTTAATTTCTATTCTCCTTTTTGCACTTTCCCTCTATGTTAAGAATCTAATTTCAGAATGGTATTGGAAGGTTCATGGTGCTGGATTTAACTGGTTACACTATGAAGGGACAGAGGTAGTAAGAGTTTGGTATTTAGAAGCATATTCTGATGCCTCATATTATTATGAACCATATTTAGAATCTTTTCGCTATGAGAATTGGAATCCCTATGCTGGTGGCGAAGGACCACTCAACGGATATGCTTATGGTCCTATGTTCATTTATGGATTATATTTTGTCTCCCTTTTTGTGAGCTTATTTTTCCCTCAATTTGATAAGCCTGAATTGTTGTCAGAATCAGTAAAATGGACACATATTGTCTTTGATGCGTTATCGGTTGTCATGGTTTATTTGATTGTGATCACGCTTAAAACATTTAAAAGCAAAACCTCAACAAAACATGCTTTGGGAATCTTATCTGCTGCAATTTTTTCTATGATGCCTATTAATCTCCTATATGTTGATTCAGTTTTCCTGAATACACCACAAATGACTTTTTTTACGCTGATTAGCTTGTTGCTATTCATTAAAGATAAGTATAGACTAACAGCATTCTTTCTTTCAGTTGCATGGTTATCAAAACAAATGCCTTTATTTTTGCTGATACCATGGTTCCTAATACTTTGGAAGAAAATAGACTTACGAGCTGCATTTAGAGATTTTCTTTTCCCATTTCTACTTTCAACTTTAATTCTTTCTCTTCCTTGGTTATTCATGACACCCGTTGAATATGCTTGGAGAGTACTTGGACCAGGAAAACCTTTAGCATTTTTAGATTTAGAACATACAGGTCATACAGTTTCTTTGGCTCATAGCTTCTTGTTTCTTGGAAATCAAAGTTTAGCGAATTTTTATCATGTAATTAATAAATATATGATTCCCTTTATCCTCTTTTATGGTTTTACAGCTGTTTTTGCCTACTTTAATGGAAAAAAAATAGGTGGTAATGAAAGCTATCAAATTATATTTGCTACATGGATTATAGTTAATACTCATCTATTTATCTCAAGAGGGATTTACAAATACTATAATGCGTTTATCACTCCATTTATTGTACTGAGTTTATTAACTTTCATTGAGGAAAAAAGTTCTAATCTAATGAAAAGAATTAAACCCAAGAAATTCAAGTATCTGTCAGATGTAAAAATGGAACTCTCTACTGATAAAGAAAACTATGCACTAACAGACATTGAGCGAATTTCATTTGGTATCATAAGCGTCACATTTATCTTAGCGAGTGCTCTCTTCTATTACTTCAATTTTATACTTATAGCCAAATCCAGATATTTGCATCCACTGTTTTTACTTATTATATTTGTGGTTATAAGCTTATTACTTCCTCCTTCTATTTATCTCAGCATATTTGACGAAAGAAGTTATAAAATGATAAAAACTGATGTAATCTATATTTATACCCAAACTAAATTTGGGCTCAAAAAAGCTAAATTATCCTTCATTAATGCGCTGATTCTTTTTTACAGTATGTTGAAACGAGGAATTATGGGAATTAAAAAATTATTCGACAAATAAAACAGAACTAATTAATTCTTTTAGTTCATTTTCTGTTGAGACAACTACAATTTCAGTTGCCCGAATCCTCAAAAGTTATAAACTACGTTCGTCATATACTATTCAAAGTAAAATCGAGTGTATCAGATGTTTCACAGATTACGTAAGTCGTCTAGAGGTGTTTCTGAAGTTCTTGCTAGTGTACTTATTATCTCCCTCGTTGTGGGGGCAAGTGCTTTAGTTGGATCCATTCTGTTAAATGTAGATGTAGTGGATTTATTCGGCTATTTAGATACTCCTCAAAAAAAAGACGTTGCTATCTCTCTAAATATCCTAATAATAAATGACACAGATTTAGACACTTTGTCTGATACAATGATTTTCTATCTATCATTAGATGCAGAATCACCCTCTATTTACATTCAAGACTTTGATATACTTCTTCCAACGGGGCAGGTTTTGGATGATTTGAACCCGTGGTTAATATCTGGAACATCACAGCCATGGAATGACGAGTATTTTGGTTTTACACTGCAATATGGTTTCATTAATGCATCTTTTACAATCCAAGTAGAAAACTTGAACTTGGATGAAGGGGAAATTAGTAGTGGTACTTCTTTCCATATAGTTATTGATTACTCTTACATGTCGGAATTAGGAGGAAGACTAAGAAAAATATCCACCTTTTATCAAAATCCGTTAATTATTGCTCCTTAATTAGAGAAGAAACCTTTTCCTTTTGTATATAATTTCATGGGGAAATTTCAAATATCTTAAAAATAGTTGAAACCATCAAGAAACGAGGAAAAATACTTGTTATCTTATATTGAGATTTTAAAGAAATTAGTTTCATTTCCTACTGTTAACAATCCTATAGAAAACAGAATTCCTTCAAAGGAGATCCTTTATTTCGTAGGGGACACTCTATTGGAACCCCTTGGGTATAGGAATTTGTTTTATGAAAAAAATGGATACTCCTCTCTAATTTCTTATTTGGATCGGGGCTCTCCTAATATTTTATTCTTAGGACATTGTGATGTTGTTCCTGAGGGACCAGGTTGGAACACAGATCCATTTGAGTTGACAATTAAGGAAGATAAAGCCTATGGAAGAGGAACAGCAGATATGAAAGGCGCTGTTTCAATCATGATTAGCTTAGCTAAAGACTTTGTGAATATTGAAAAAGGGTCTGTAATTTATCTCATTAACCTAGATGAGGAATCGGGCGGGAAAAATGGTGCAGAAGAAGCAATTAAGTATCTCGAGAGCAACAACCTGATTCCTGATTATGTAATAAATGGTGATGCAAATGGACTTCAAGTAGTCAATAGAAGAAGAAATTCGTATGTAGCAAATCTTAAACTAAGAAAAACACCACATAAAATTCAAGGAAGAAAGGAGAGCAAAACTTTTGTTACAGATATAGCAGGAAAAAGAACAATGCATGCTGCATATTTCATGAGAGAAATAGACGTTCATTGTATGGATAAAGCTTCTGATTTCTTGAGTGAAAATTCATATGTAGTTCAAACTTTGAAAGGCAATTTTGTCAAAAATAATGTTTTGCCATCCGAGATTAGTATAGACTATATCATCCCAGACAAGGATGGTGAACAAGAATATGAGTATGACCAAAATTTAACTAAGTTTTTGCTCGCAGTTACAAAGTTTAAGGACGTTGATATACCTTCGGCACCTAGTGATTATGGTATAAATCTGACATTTAACTACTATCGCGAAGAAGAGGATTATCATCTCTGTCAGATGGATCTAAGAATCATGAGCAAAACAATGGATGGTGTAAGAAATTATTTTGAGGAATTCGTTAGCTCTTCAGATATAGATGCTGAAACTGAAACAAAAGGGAGCATAGGGCCTGTTTATACCAAAAAGGATTCAACTCTTGTCAAAAAAAGCATTACAGTAGCTAAAGAAATGGGACTATCTGATTATCCAATTGAAATGGGAGGAGCAACAGATTCTAGATGGTTTAGTGCTAAAGGGGTTCCTTCAATCGAATTTGGCCCACTTGGAGGTAATGTGCATGGCGCAAACGAATATGTAGAACTATCCAGCTTAGAGGTTGTAAGAGAATTTTATTTGAAGTTATATTCCCAATTGATAAACAAAAGCTGAGACATAGCAAATTGGTTCAGCTTAACTTATATATTTGCAGATAATATTTACAAAAGAATTAAAATCAAGTAATAAAAAATAAGGCAGGGATAGTATGTCACTTGAACCCAAAAGAGCATACAAAATTGTTTTAATTGGCGATCCAGAGGTTGGCAAGACATCAATTCGTAGAAAATATATGGGAAAATCATTCCGAGCTGATTATCTCAAAACTCTTGGTGCTGACTTCGCAGCTCAGAAAGTGGCTGTTGAAGGAGAATCTGTACTTCTAACAATATGGGATCTTGCAGGACAATCAATCTTTCATGGAATGAGATCGTCCTTTTACCATGGGTGTAAATGTGCACTTGTAGTATTTGATGTAACTAATCCTAAATCTTTAGAAAATTGCTACAAATGGGCAAAAGAGGCATCAAATTATTCCAAAAACACTCTAAAAAACATTTACCTTATTGGAAATAAAATAGACCTCGAAGATGATAGATTAGTACAACCTGAAGACATAGAAACAGTAGCTCAGCAGTTCAGGGAATCGCTGAGTTTCCCAGTAGAATTATATGAAACATCTGCATTAACAGGTGAAAATATTGTTGAGCTTTTTGAAAATATGAGTAGAAGGCTAATTATCGGTGATGATAAAAAGGAAGAGCAGATGGAAGTACAGAAAATCGAAAAAACTCCTGAAATAGAACAAAAAACTCAAACTGAATCAACCAGCACTGATAAGGCAATAGGGAAAGTTGTACAAATGCTAGAAGAACTTGAAAATAAAATGTCCAACCTTCACAATGATTTGAATGAAGTGAAAAAAATAATTAACGACTTGAAATAAGTCCAGAAAAAGAGTTTACTTACATAGAATGGGGTATAACCTTCTGAAAAATACATTCTTGAGTGCTTCTTTGAATTACGAGATTTAAGTTTAACCCTTTTTTAACTATTATCACATATTATTACATAATACTTTTATATAATATATGAAAGAATCATTTAGCTTACAAAGATGTAGGCAAAGGTGAAATAAAAAATGAATAAGAAAGGACTAATTTTAATTTTCCTTTTTGTAGTATCTACTGTCGGAATTGTTGCTTTATCAAATGCAGCAGTTGATGACAACAAAGTAGACGTCACAATCAACTACGTACCATCAGCTTATATAGAAAAGGGCTATGTATGGGTTGAATTTGACGAGAGATTCTTAGATGACAATTTCGTCTTCGGTGAAAACGATGTCGTTAGTTTTTCATTCTCTTACGATGTTGCGATTGAAGCATTTTTTGGAGCCGTTGGCTATGGTTACGGTACCCCAACTAATGATTGGTTCTATGAAGACCAAAATAACTGGACAGCCGGTTACACAGGAACCGATCTTTACAACACAACACGATTCGTAGGATATATGGATGTTATACTCGATGGATATGACATGGGTATAAGCAACTTCGACGTTGGAGCAGATAAGGGAACCTATCAAGAAATTCCAATACAACTGGATATAGGATGGCACTATCTATCAATAACCGCAGCAGAATTGGTATCTGATGGCAATCACACAGAATGGTTTTGGGAATATTCTAATGATGCAAAGAAATTCTATGTTGGAGAAAACAGTGATATCATTCCCCCATTATCAGCAGTCGCATACTTCAATGAAGTAAATGTTACTGCTAACAAACTCGCTTCTGAAGATTTGCCTTCTCAAGGATACAATATTACAGATTGGTTAGATAATCCAAGACCAGTTGCTGAAGCAAATTTTGCTACAATGTACTCAACTGCAGACGAAGGTGATAACGAAACAATTGTAACTACTAGTATAGAGGCTAACTTCAACGCTTCGGATACAAATCTAAATCTTGTACATGCAGCTTGGGGTGTTGTTTTTGATAATGTCTATGAAATGGGTCCAATGACCTACATGTGGACAGTAAACAATGGCGAGATGTATATAGCAAATGATACCTATGAACCAGAAACATTAACAGGATTGAACATAGGACAGAATTATGTATACTTCACAGTTTACGGATTCGTACCAGATGACATAGCACTAAATTACGGATTTGCAGCACCAAGAGTGGTAGCAGACGTGGCAATATTTAGCATATGGGTAGGCGACTTGCCAGAATCAACTGGTTTAGGCTTCGGCATACTTATAAGTGTCTCAATACTCGGGCTAGCAGCCGCACTATTCGTGCGACGTAGAAAATAATATTAGGTGAGCTTAAAATGAAGAAAAAATCAACAATTTTCGCACTTTTTATTCTCTCTAGCTTGATCGTGATGAGTGCATTTAATGCAAATACTATTCAAGCCCAAGAACCCATCGCAAACATAGTCTTCAAGACTAACGGTGGTGGAGTCAGGCCTGATTATGGATTGTACATTGCACAATACTTGCGAGATATAGGTATTGAAGTAGAAGTCAAAGTAGAAGAATGGGTAGTATTCCTAGGAACACTGTTTCTAACACACAACTACGATATAGGTTGCGTACGTTTAGGTGGTGGTGGTGCTAGTCCAGGATCAAGAGATGTTTGGACAGAAGCTGGTTCATTAAACATGATGGGACTAACCGAAGATATGCCATATGGTAACCTATCTGAAACTATGCAAGACACAAGTGTTATTACAGTAAACCCAGAAGAAAGACAAGCACTGCTTTATGATTGGCAACAGCTAATGATGGACAAGATTATTCCAATTCTGCCATTATTCTCCTCAAGAGGATACAATGGTCTATGGGCTACTACACTTGGTTATGATATCCGATGGGGAACTATTGCTTCCTTCCCATACATGAGCTATTCTGGTTATCATAACGGTCAAGATAGTCTTGATGAATTCAACATAGCAGATGCTAACTGGAAAGAACTAAACCCAATGCACTCATTTGATTCCTCTAGTGGCTACATTCAAAGTTTGATGATGGAGTCAATTATTCAAATGAACCCAGATTACGCACCATTGAAGACAGGACTTGTATATGAATGGGATCAAATTGATGAGACACATTACCAATTCTGGATGCTGGATGATGTCTGGTGGAACCCATCTTACAACTCAACAGCTCGAGATTCAAATTCCATTCCATTAGCCGATATTCCAACTAGTGAACTAATGGTTGGTTTGAAAAATGGAGAATACAGTGATGGAACTAACCAACAGGTTACCGCTAAAGATGCAGTCTTCACATACGTTGCTTGGGCTAATCCTACCGTAAGTGCAAGAACAAGCTATCATCAATCGATATCAGACATATATGTAGATTCGGAAGATTATTTATCTTTCCATATCCACATAGATGGTGATCCTGTTGCTGCTGGAGCACAACCATTTGCAGACATGTGGCCTATGCTAACAACTGAAGTCTTACCAGAGTTCTTCTTAAACTCCACTGACCCAACTGTTACTTTAACAACCGGTAACTTTGGAGCAACTGGTTTCTATCCAGGTATAATGTTAGAACCTCAGTATGTAGCTTTCAGTACCAGCGCTTTTGGTTGTGGTCAGTTTAGTTTAGACTACCGCGTCCCAAATTCTGTAACTGTAATGGAAAGAAGTCCTTACTGGTTTGGTAAAGGTGCAATCGACGGAACCACTGGAATGGTACCATTCGTTGAAAATGTTAACATTCGTGTAATCCCTGATTCTTCTGCTGAACTTGCTGAATTCAAAGCAGGAAAGCTAGACATTGGTGGTCTAGGTCTCTTCCCAGCTGAAAGAAAGATAATGCAAGCCGATCCTAAATTCGATGTACAATCTATTGTAGATTCATCCATGATTTTCATGTTCTACAACCTCCAAAGACCTTTCATTGGTGGTATTGATAACTACGAATACTTGGATGTTGCAGGTAAAGAAGAATATACAAAGGGTGTCGCAGTGAGAAAAGCAATCAACTACGCTATTAACAGAGATGAAATGAACGCTGTCCTTCATGACGGTGAAGATTGGGTCGCTCATAGTGTAATATATCCTTCACAAGCATTCTACTACTACAATGATATCGTCAAGTACAACTATGACGTTGACGCTTCATTAGAATGGTTAGAAGCTGCTGGATATCCAATACCTGAGAGAACTCCGTTCCCAGTCTTTGGAATAATAGCTGCTATCGGTGCTGCCGCATTTATTGCATTCTTCCGCAAAAGGAAATAAGTTTTAATTCCCTTTTTCTTTTTTTTCTATTTAACTAACTTGAAAAACAAATTTATTTGTCAGTTAACTAAGTTAGTGTTGTATGTTGCTCTCTACCAAATAAAGCTATACCCAATAAAATTGAAGAATAAATGGGGTGGTATCTAATTCATTCTAAATCAAAAGTAAATTCCTGCAAATATAGAGGCTATAATCAGAAAAACAGACATCTTAACAAGTGGATTGATTTCCAAAAGCTTTTTGATCAAGTTTCTATTCTCTGTTGGTTTAACAATGAAAATCCTAGTACTTCTCCCTGTTGTGATATAGAGTATAAAAAGCAACACAAAAGCGGTTAATAAAATAAGAAACAACATTAATGCTCCAGAAGATAAAGGGCTGTTGTCAGTGTAGATTAATTGAGTAAGGTAATAATTTATTACAAGTAAAATAGGCGTATAGATCAAACTGGAAAAAGGCACAGAAAGAACTTTTTCTAGAAGTACTTTACCAAGGGGTTCTTCAAATAAATAATCACATCGAGGACAAGTAAAGACTCGCATTTTGCCTTCTTTGTTTACAGTTTTGGTATAACCGCAATAAGGACATTTCATTTTAATAGCCTTCTTGAAGATAATCTGCGAAAATAAATGGGAGTAAGAACAACAATAGGTACAATGGCAATGAAACTATACATCCAATTGTTGGATCTTTCTTTAGGAATGCTGTTGGGATCAAGAGGATCAGATTTAGCAATAATCTCTTCTTTGTCAGTATAGCCATCATGATCGCTGTCAGGATCACCAGGGTTAGTACCGTAGATGTCAACTTCCTCAACGTTAGTTAAGCCATCACCATCCATATCGAAATCAGCATCGGGTTGGAGAGGATTAGTATAATACCTATTTATCTCATCACCATCAAGTAAAGAATCGCCATCTGAATCAGGATTTTCAGGATGAGTCCCCATAGCTCTTTCATCTAGATTCACCAGATTGTCATTATCTGGATCTTCTTGTGCATCAGCAGGATCATTTGGATCATGACTATCATAGAGTATTTCATAGTTATCTGGCATCCCATCTTCATCGGAATCTGAAGAATATGGGCTGGTAAAATAAACATAAATCTCATCTCCATCACTTAAAGTATCAAAATCTGAATCTGGGTTCAACGGATTGGTTAGATATGTATCAACTTCATCAATATTCGTCAATCCATCACTGTCACTGTCCCAGTCCATATCCATAACTTGAGGATTCAGCACATATTGATTAACCTCTAGACCATCTAGCACTGTATCCCCATCTGAGTCACTGTTATTCACATCTGTGCCTATTATTTCTTCTTCAAAATCTAATAATCCATCTTCATCTAAATCGGTATTTGATGTGTGAGTTGGTGAGCCTAAAGGATAAATCCAAGGAGCTATTCCAAAATCATTGGTTTCCTTAATTCTAATCACCCCCCCATATGACAAATGTACAATCTCAATTTCCTTATCCCTATCAATATCATATGCTAATGATGCTAAGTTACCAGTATTGATCCAATTAGGTATTTGTTCAATAAGTTCCCCATCATTTTCAAGAATATATGCATAAATGGTATTCGAGATAATGATTTCTACTTCGTTATCTCCATCTATGTCAGCAATGGCTGGTGCTCCTATATACTCAATTCCAGCAACAAAGTAGAATTCTAGATTTAAAGATTCTGTAACATTATATACAGCTAGTCCATCCCAGAGTAATTGGAGTATCTCTTGGTGGCCATCGTTATCAATATCATATACTATACCTTGAGTGGATGGGTAAAAAACTGATTGAGGAATTTCTTCTACCCATGTTTTGTTATTCTCAGGATTGAGTGTTATCCCATACATATGGAGAGAATCTGACGCTATGAATAGATCTACATCACCATCAAGATTAAAATCACTTATCATTGGCATTTCCCTGAATTCTTCTGAAGCTGGATATGTGGTATTAATTTTAAGTGGAAACCCCTCTACTACTGAGCCATTCAAGAACCATGCATTTATGAATCCTTTATCAGTAGTTACAATAATCTCCTTTTCTCCATCATTTGTAATATCCTCTGCAACTGGTGGAATATAACTTATTGAATCATTTACTTTTATTGGCCAATTTGTCATTTTGTTACCTAAGTGGTCTAAATAATATACAGTTTCATTTGTGTCAATGAGAACGAATTCCTTGTTGCCATCTTTATTTAAATCAGCGAATATTGTGTGGGTTGTGTGGGATAGTGGGGCTGGGTGTGGGATAAAAGACCCTGGAAGTTCGAATCCCCAAGAAATATCTATATTCCCTCCTGCATCTATTGCCATGAATGAAGTTGTGACATTATCTAGAAGGTCCTTAGTGTAACGTATGATTATCCTTGGTTCAGTACCATTGTTTAAGTCCATTCTGCCAAGAATTTCAACATAATTCATATCCCAGTAAAGCTTTAATGGCCAACCACTTGCAACAACTTCATCTTTAATCAAATATATTACTTTACCTTGTGATCCACCCATATCAGCAACTATAACAGTTTCAAGAAGAGAATCATCGTCAATATCAAGCACGAAGGGTTGAACTCCGTAAGAATACTCCTGTGGAAGAACCATCACTCTGTCTTGGTCATCAATATAAATAAAGCTCACATCAGAGTTTTTAGAAGAAAGGGTTTTGTTGTAAATCTGTGCAGACCCTGTTCCAACATTCAATCCATTAAATGTTGCAAAATAGAATAAAATAACGAAAAACATTGAAAGAAATCTCTGATAGTTTTTTTGCATGATACCACTCTACTTCTTCACAGCTAATTCAAGATTGGTTTTTCTAATATATATAATACTTAGAAATTAATCAATCTTTGTCATGGACAAGTTCAGACCTTTATTATTTTTCTTCTTTGGTTGTTTGAACTTAATACTCAAATTCATCCATGAAAGACATAAGATAACAAATAAAGTTAAATCACTAAAAACTATTATTATTTTGTGACAGAGAAGGAAAAAACAGAGAAAGAACCTCTTAAGCTTAGAAATCGTTTCAGAATCCAGGTAAAGAGATACTGGAAATATACTAAGAAATGGTTCCCTTTTGCTCTTCTCATTGGAGTAATAAGTGGTGTTTTGATGGCTATATTCACAAGCTTGGTTGTGAATATGCAAAGTTGGTTATCCAATGTTCCTATCTACGTTAAATATCCTATAGTTGGAGGTATAACATCGTTGTTTCTTTTTCTTGGCTTTAAAGAAGTTTATGGCGCTGGTTTGTCACAGGTTTTATCTCATAAGAACACATCTACTCCTTTACGAGCTAGGGGACTATTAACAAAAATTTTTACAAGCACACTCACATTAGGAGTCTCAGCTCCTGCCGGTAGAGAGGGGCCTTCTGTAACCTTAGGGAGCACAGCTTCATCTGTTAGAGATATTGAAGCACGCTATGAATCAGAGCTTACTCGTATACACAGTAGAAGGTCATTGACTATAGAAAAATTAGAAAGTGATGAAGGGGATTTAAATGATTTTTGACACAGTTAAATCTTCTTTCCATGACCTGGAGAAACTCAAATTTTCTTTACAAATATGGAATGAACATTGGTATCCAAAGATTTGCGAATTTCTAGATATTGATGATTATGAAGACCTAAAATCCCTTCAACAAATTATACAATTCCATCCAAGCAATTATTCTGAAATTAAATTGCGAAACATGCTTGAAGAAAAATTGGTTTATGCAATTGCTCCTGGTATCCATTTAGAAGAAGACTTTTCTGAATATCTCGAAAACCATGCTAAGGCTTCAGATATCTTAATATCAGCTGATGGGGCTACTTCTTTTCTTATTTCCCAAGGAATTATCCCAAATTTCATTGTTACTGATTTAGATGGGGCAATTGGTGATCAACTAACTGCTCAACTAAAAGGATCTATACCTATTGTTCATGTACATGGAGATAACTTAGACGCTGTTAAGGCTAATATTGCTCAAATTTCTAAAGGATCTTTCATAATTTCCACACAGACAACTCCTTTACCTGGTTCATTCAACTTCTTTGGATTTACTGATGGGGACAGAATAATTTGTTTATCTACTCTTATGTCTGCATCAAAAATAGGCTTAATTGGGTTTGATTTTGGGACAAAAATAGGTAAATATTCTAAAATATCCGAATTGAACAAAGAAGCCAAAGAACGAAAACTGAAGAAATTTATTATTGCTAAGTCGATTATCAATTGGTGTTCCAACACTGGTCAAGATATTTTTTTGGTTAAGAAATAGATTAATCCTTATGAACTGGAAATAATTCAGTTGTTACTCCTTGCCCTTCATACTCATAAACAGTAACTGTAACTTGGCTTATGTTTTCTCTTTTAATTTCATCACTTTGTGCTAAGAGTTGAACAAAGTAATGGCTCATTTCTTCCACAGTTGTGTTTTCAATTGGGAGCAAAACAACATCTGATTTAGGAAGCTCATATTCTTTATCGAGGTGAGGGATTTTAATTACCACTTGTTCATCTTTTTCTGTAATTTCTAGAAACTTATTATTAGATGGAACAAGAACATAGTGATCTAGAGAATCAACAAAAGGTTTCAAGATTTTTTTAATGTCATGGAAATCAATGACCATGTTATCTTTTCCTTGTGTTCCATAAACATTTATTAGAATCTTATAATTATGTCCATGAAGTGGCTCGTAGAAGTTTTCTCCAATTACAAAATGTGCACAAGAGAAAGTTAAGTAATCCCTATTTAGAAACAAGTTGTAAGTCATTAGTGTATGATTCTTTGTTTTTAATAAAAATCCTTCTTTCTTTCATCTGCTATTCAGAACCCTCTAAAATATGTGATTCAAGCTCCTGAATACCCAAATCTATATCGACCAAATATACCAGAAATTCCGAAAGCAAAGAAGCATATTCATTTCTTAATTCTTTTCCCAGATTGATAAGATCATCAAAATTGCTGATATCATCTAACCCCCAGGAAAGAACATCACACAATTTTCCTATTTCATCCTCACTTAGAACATCTTTAGATTTTGATTCAAGCATCTGAATCTGAGATAAGATTTTTTCTGCACTTAAGGATTCATCATCATAGATTGATACTAGTGGTAATATACAGATATCAAGCAATTCATGCAAAGTCATTTGTGCTTTATCTCCAAGGTCAATTGCCTGGTATGATAAATCTGTTATTTGTTTTATCAAATCCTTTTGTACTTCTTGGCTTTCTATTCCTGTTACATTTGATTTATGCAATGTTATATATTCATCTTGTTTTTCCATTACTAAGGAAAGGTTATTTCTAAGATTTTCCTCCGCTGAGGATTCTGGTGAAGTTCTGTAATAAATATCCTGCCAAGTGTTGTTGACAATCTCTTTTAATTCCAGTAGTTCCTCGCCTTTAACTAACGTATTTCCAATTTTTTGAACAATTATCTCACGTTCATTCATACCTTTCAAATATGCTCGTTCTACCTCTTCCTCAAATTCTGTAGCTGTTCTACCTCCTGAACGAAGATAATCAACTAATGAGCTTTGATAAAATGTTCGTGCAAGCATAGACATTGAAGACAAAAGAGTTGTTCTTAATGTATAAATGCTATCTTCATTTGAACTTAGAAAGCGATCAATAGAGGATAACATTCTATTCATCAATGTGTATATGTAGCGGAGTGTTCGATAGTTTAACCTATCGAGAAATTTACCTAAGACTGTTTGCCTTTCCAGAACCGCCTCTATGTCTTCTTGCATTCGTGATATTGTGAATGTTAAGCTTAAATAAAAGCCTTATCTTCTGTAATATTCGAACTGAATAGATTTTTACAACTTTGAAGAAGAAAAAATTTCTAATAAAAAATAAATGCATAAGGGAATAAGAAAATAAAGAAATTAGCCATATAATTCGTAATTATGGACATTTAATTGCTTTTTGATTTCTCGATCAGGAACATAACTTAATAGAGGAAACCCCTTTTTTCCTATTTTGTATTCAATTATATATCTGCTTAAACTTGATAGTTCATGTTTTTTGATTTCTTCAAAAGGAATAAATTCGGCTTCTGTAACCTCTACATTATCTGCTAAAGGTTCTCCTCCTTTAAATTGAAGATTGAAGATAATGTACACGTCTGAAATTAACCCCTTATCGTTCTTCTCATTATTCATGTGTCGTATCGCTATCAAATCGATTGCTTGTGTATGCACTCCAGTTTCTTCTAGAACTTCACGTTCAATTGCAGTTGAAAGTGTCTCCCCTAAATTGACATAACCACCAGGTAAATTCCATTTCTCCTTATTGATTCCATAGTTATATTTGATCAATAGAATTCTCCCATCATGGTAGCATAAACCGCCAACACCAACCTTATGGAGACTATGACGAGAAACATAATCACTATACATGTGTACTATTTGCTTCTATGTGTTAAAAATATTGAGGAAAAAGGAAAGAATAAGAAGTTCTTCTTCTAGCTTGAATTAATAATATGTGTATCTATACCGATAAATGCTAAGATAGCGAAGAGTGAAAATCTTGCTTCAGTTGCTCCTGAAGTTATTGATTTTCTTGAAACTCCCAAATACCTCCCTAATCTCTCTTTCTTCCTTTAAAACTGAGTCTTTGTTTTCTTCTCTTCTTATCTTTTTCATTCCTTTTTGTATTGCCGTCTTATGACGGGAAAAATTTAATTTAGTTGCAATTTCTTAATTGTTTGTGAATAGGTGTAAACTAGTATGCATCAAATATCTAGATTGACAAAGAAGAGAGGCTTCACAGTCTTTCAAGCATTTTTTGTTACAATCCTATGGTCATCATCTTGGCCAATAATAAAATTCGGTCTTGAGGCGATTCCCCCACTTATTTTTGCGGGGATGAGATATATTATTGCATCAGCTATTCTTCTAATCTATGTATTTTCTTTTTCAAAATATAGACATGAAATTAAGAATCTATCCGTGAGATGGTGGTCAAAACTAGTATTTTATGGGGTTATTTTTTATTCTATAACTCAAGGTGCACAATTTCTTGGTTTACAGTATCTTCCTGCTATCACTGTAAGCCTCTTACTTAGTTTTACCCCTATTATTGTCCTCTTCTTTGCGAACACCTTTCTAAAGGAGAAGTCAAACGTAGTACAAATTCTATTGGTTATTGTTGCTTTGGGAGGAGCTTTGCTTTACTTTCTTTTAAGTCCTGAATTAATCAATACTCAATTTAACATAGTCTCGGGGTATATGCAACTTTTCATATCCTCTTCTGGTTCAATTCCACTTAATTTGAGAATTTTAGGACTTATAATTGTCATTGTGGGGGTTTTAGCAAATGCGTTTTCGGCAATTATTGGACGATCAATAAATCAATCTAAAGAAGTAAGTTCAGTTGTTATTACTTCAGTTAGCATGTTTATAGGATCTGTGATTTTACTAATTTCTGGTCTTATTGTAGAAGGAATACCTAGACTATCCCCCATCTCAGTAGGATATATACTATGGTTAAGTATTGTAAATACTGCTTTAGCTTTTACTCTTTGGAACCATGCTATGCAGAAACTGAGAGCTGTTGAAATCTCAATTATTAATAATACTATGTTGTTTCAAATAACAATACTTGCAGTAATTATACTCGCTGAGAGGCCTTCAGGAATCCAGTGGATTGGATTAATTATAGTAGCTATTTCTGGATTAATTTTACCTTTATTTAAAACGAAAAAGGACAAAACGATTACTGTTGTTCAGGAGTAAACAAGCTGATTTTCCACAATCCTTTGTTCAGCTCTTCTTATCCTCTCTTGCAAAGCCACTCGCTTTATGCCTAGTATAGGAGCTAGTTCCTCCAAAGTACATTTCCTAGGGATTTCATAGTATCCCTTTTGAAAAACAAGTGTAATTGCTTCATACTGTTTATCTGTTAACAGCTCTTGTAGCTTATCGGTAGGTTTTGATGAAAGAGCCCTCAGATTGATTTTAGAAAATCTCTCTTTGAGCTGTTTCAATAGTTTTCTAAAAGCATCAGGAGTAGGAGAAAGAATAGTATGATACTGTATTCCATTTTCAATAACGATTGGAAGAATTGTCATACTTCCACTTTCCAAAATGGTTTCATGAATGGAGGGAAAATCTAGTTTATGAGTTACTCTAGTCCAATATCTAGATGGAGACTTATGAGTAATTTTTATATTAACAACCTGGATCGACTTTCTCATTTGTTCAACGTATTTTTCTAATGATTCATTTCTATTATCCACAACCTCATAAAATCCTAATCCTTCTTCACCATTGATTGCGAGAATCGACACTCTAACAGGAATTTTCTTTGTTAATTCACAAGAGTAATAATCTTCTGAACTAATTGCAATTTTACTTCTTATCACATTTACTAGAAGAATTCAGAATTTAAAAAAGTAGTTAAAAAGAAGAAATTATCTTCTTTTTCGTTTATAAATAATTACACTTACTAGAGCCAAACCAATAACAGAATATGCCCAATCAAAAGGTGCACCTGTAGGAAGGGTTGTACTTTCGATAAGAAGATTAATTGAGTTATCATCAATATCTATTGATCCTTCTACAGTTCTTTCACGATGCCAAGCATAATCATAATCTAAGTAGGTCAGCAAGCCTGTTTTAATATTGAATCTAATTTCAACATATCTTGATGTTGTTTCAATAGTTTTTTCCCAATTCACAGAATCGAGCAAGTCGTCCACGGTTTCTACTTCTTCCATTTGAAGTTTTATAATCCATGTTTTTGAACTTAGTTTGGATGATTGAGTATATTTTATAGTACCGTGTCCATAAAACCCGTGGTATTCTATTTCTTCTTCTGCTGTTACAACTGCATGTGGGAAATTTTCATCTAGAATTTCAAAATAATTGTAAACTCCAGTTACATTTTCAAATGTTGTCGGTTGTAGGAAGAACTCATCCATACCTATAGTCAGTAGTCCTATCCAATTAAGATCCAACAATCCAATCTCGCTTGTTATATTGGTTTTAAATTCACCATTAAGATAAAATTCTCCCCAAATATTAGCGGGATTTAGTAACTCTGATGGGGTTCCGTTTGTAACATTATTAATATTGTCTAATAGTATTACAGAAAATTTGTCTCCTTGTTCGAGCGTATCATCTCCATAAGTAAGAAAAAGTGTGTCTATTGTTCCCAACTGAACTAGTTCTGTAACTTCCCATTCATAAGAAGCACCAATAGTCAGCTCTGAAGGATAGGAATACTCTTGTCCTAGAACTGTATTCGTTTTAGAAATACTAGTTAAAACTAATAATCCTAAAACCATTACTATGGTTAGTTTTAATTTTATTTTTTTCATATTCTTTTCACCAAATAACCGAAAACTCGATTTATTTGATTCTAAAGAAGCTTTTTCCGAGATATAAACTTTTGGAGATTCATCATAAGATTTTTCCCGTATCCTTATTAAATTACAGATGAACTAAATAGAAGAAATGCAACTTCCATCCTAACATAGATAAACAACTTTTGAGGTGAAAAGAATGGGTCAAGAAAAGAGAAAGAAGCCGTAAAAGTAGGTTTTTGTACCTTTTCATGGATTAGGAAAAAGAGTTTTCAGATTTTTTGTAAGCATAAGGGAATTGAGTTTTGTACTTCTTTTGACTATTATTTCAGCTGCAATACAGATATCTTTTTCTCTCAGTACTTGGGGCACAATTCACCCAGACGAAATTTTCCAGAGTTTAGAAATAGCACATGATAACCATTCAATAAATAAAATAGCGTTTATCTACAAATATAATCAAACTACATAGATTACCAACTAGGTTAGTGTTGCAATAAAACTTTTATTAAGTACGATTAAATTAAAGTGTTCAAGAGGGTTCTGATGATTGGGATTAGCTTAAAGGAATGGTTGAAGTTATTGTATGACAATAATTTTGATGTTAAGCTGAGATTTCTACCAAAGGTATTCGGTATAACTGTAATCAATATTGTTCTTAGTCCTTTCATCATTTATGAACGTGTCAGATATAAGAAAAAAATATTGAATACTACAATAACAAAAGATCCAGTTTTTATTGTAGGTCACTGGCGAAGTGGGACTACTCATTTACACAGAATGTTAGCATTTGATGAGCAGTTTGGTTATATTACTCTAACAGAAACAAGTCTTCCTCATTTGTTTTTAAGCAATTCTAAACTAATCCATGCAATTATGAAACCCTTAACTCCAAAAGAAAGACCAACTGATAAAGTTGGTATGTTTCCTGAAATGCCTCACGAGCATGAATTTGCATTACTATTTCTTTCCATGCATTCTCCAATTATAATGTTTGTATTTCCTGAAAATATTAATTATTATAGAAAGTATGTTTCTCTAGAAAATGTTCCACAGAAGCATTTGGAAGAATGGAAGAGTTGGTTTCTTTATTTGATAAAGAAACTCACATTAAAAGAAAAGGGTAAACAGCTCTTACTGAAAAATCCACCCGATACTTTTCGCATAAACCTAATTCTAGAACTCTTCCCTAATGCTAAATTCATTCATATTTATCGCGATCCTTATGATCTTTTCTTCTCCACGTTAAAACTGCACAAACATAATGCTGGAATATATGCTATGCAAAAACAAGATTATGATGCACGTCAGCTGATATTTGAGACCCATGTAGAGATGTATGAAAAATACTATGAGGATATCAAGTTGATCCCCAAAGGTAATCTAGTAGAAGTGCAATTTGAGAAACTTAGCAAAAATCCTTATCCTGAATTAGAAAAAATCTATACAGGTTTAGGGTTAGAAGGGTATGAACTTCTGAAAGAAAGAATTAAACCATATCTTGAATCAGTTGCTGGATATCAACCCAGCAAATATGAGATGTCTATCACAGATAAGCAAGAAATTTACTCAATCTGGCACAAAACAATTGATAAGTGGGGATATGAAAAAAATCCTAGAATTTAGATTCTAGGAATAAAACAACCCACCATTAGTTTACTTTTTTAGCTTTTTCTTCTTTAATGATTTTCACAAATTCTGGGATAATCTCAAACATATCTCCAACAATTCCAAAATCTGCAACCTCAAAGATTGGAGCTTCTTTATCTTTATTTATTGCAACAATTGTATCTGAAGAAGTCATGCCTACAAGATGTTGTACTGCACCTGAAATTCCTAACGCGATGTATAAGGTGGGGGCAACAGTTTTTCCAGATTGTCCTACTTGTTGAGGCTGCGGTAACCAGCCTAAATCAACTAGTGCCCTTGAACCAGATACTGTTCCATTTACAGCTTCTGCTAGTTCTTCTATATATTGTAAATTATCCTTTGAACCTACTCCTCTACCTGCAGAAACCAAAATATTTGCTTCTTCTATATTGATGCTTTCTTCATGATAAACGATTTCTTCTATGATTTTAGTTCTTATACTCACTGGTTTAAGAGTAACTTCAACTTCTTCAAGAACTCCTGTTTTGGATACATCTGCTTCTGGTTTAGGAAACACATTTGGTCTAACTGATGACATTTGAGGTCTGGTATAAGGCGATAGTATTGATGCCATAATATTCCCACCAAAGGCTGGACGGATTTGAACTAACTGTCTTGATTCATTTATATCTAAACCTGTGCAATCAGCAGTTAAGCCTAAAGCTAATCTTCCTGCGATTCTAGGAGCTAAATCTCTACCGTTAGGTGTTGCTCCGTAAAGAACAATAGATGGCTTTTCAGATGCGATAACACTTGCAATTACGCTTGTGAATCCATCTGTTGAATAATCTTCTAGTAGTTCGTGTTCACAGAGAAATACTTTATCCGCTCCATGATGAAAAAGTTCTGGTACTAAATGTCCAACATCATTTCCAGGAAGAACAACTGCTAAGGATTCACCAAGTTTTTCTGCAAGATCCTTACCTTTCCCAAGTAGTTCAAGAACCACATTTTTAATGACTTTTTTACCTTCTTTTTTCTCCCACTCTCCCCAGATAAAGACGTTTTTGTATAATGAGATTTCTTCTTCTGATACAGCTTTTCTTTCGATACTTAATGCATTTACAGGACAAGCTCCCACGCATGTTCCGCAAAGTGTGCATCCTTCAAGTACTTTAGCTTTTTTTGTTTCTGGTTCCACAATTATTGCTGCAAATGGACATACTCTTTCACATATTTTGCAACCAATACACGTTTCAATATCTACATTCAACATTCATATCACGCTCTCAGAAACTTGTTCTCCTTTAGGTAATCAAATAATTTCCTTGCTGCTGCTTTCGGATCACTACCATCTATGATCTGTCCCCCTGATTTGGCTGGGGGTGCAAAGATTTTGTCTACTTGAGTGGGTGATGCACTCAATCCTACTTTGCTCTCTTCGATATTCAAATCATCAGCTGAGACTACTTTCAGAGGTTTTTTTCTTGCCTCTAAAACATCTTGCATTGAGGGAATCCTTCTGATGTTAGACCCTTTGCTCATGGTTACTAGAGCTGGCATTTTTGTTGAAAGAATCTGATATCCTGTTTCTGTCTCTCGTTTTACTTCAACTCGCTTGTCGGTGATTACCACATCAACACCATAAGTAATCTGAGGTACTCCAAGTTGCTCAGCTGTTTCAGCTGGTACTTGAGCTGTATCTCCATCAATTGCTTGCTTTCCAGCAAGAATCAAATCAAAATTGGGCTCTAAACCCACAATACCTTCCTTAATAGCAGTAGATGTAGCCCAAACATCTGAACCTGCAAATTTTCTGTCAGATAACAGATAAGCTTTATCAGCACCTAGTTCCAAACATCGTAGCAAAGCTATTTTTGCTTGAGGTGGTCCCATACTTATTGCTGTAACCTCGATATTTAACTCAGGATTGTCTTTCTTTAATTTAGCAGCTTGATCCAAGGCGTACTCACAATATGGATTTAATATTGAAGCAACGCCTTCTCGAATGAGTGTGCCTGTTTCAGGATCAACAGCAACCTTATCAGCTTCTGGAACTTGTTTAACCAGTATTACTATTTTCAACTTTTAACACCTCTACCAAAGATATTACCACAATTAAAAACACAATTTGGATCTAGTGAAAACTTAATTTCTCTCATTTGAAGAACTCCTTCTTCACCATACATGATTTTAAGATATTCGTGTTTGATTTTTCCGATTCCATGCTCTGCAGAAACAGATCCCCCAAACTGAACAGCTTTCTTTGCAAATTTTTTGTAGATTTGCTTTCCTAATTCTAAATCATTAATGTCTCGTGGGAGAATATTAACGTGAACATGATTATTTCCAACATGTCCCCACATTACATACTCTAATCCCACTTCTTTGAGAGTATCATAGTAGAACTTCATTATCTCTTTCAAGT
>JAUWEG010000114.1 GCA_030608385.1 Candidatus Heimdallarchaeota archaeon | reverse complement strand
AATTAAGCTTAGCAAATTTGTTTTAGAAAGAACTAAATTGGACAATTAGATTTAAAGAGTACTTCCTTCTTACTTTTTTTATGGAGCATAAAGAAGATTATTTTGTAGGTGGAAAAAACCACAGGATATTCTATCAAGCTTTGAGTCATAGTAATCCAAAAGCAATTATTCAGATAATTCATGGTTTTGCAGAACATTCCGGGCGATACAAATATTTAATTGATAAATTGACCTCAGCTAATTTTATTGTTTACATTAACGATCATAGAGGTCATGGAAGAAGCGAAGGAAGAAGAAATCACATTAGAAGCTTAACAGAATTTGCGGAAGATTGCTATAATCTTACAAATATAATTAAAAAAGCACATCCTAATCTAGATTTATTTCTTCTAGGTCATTCTATGGGGTCTTCAGTAGCTCAAAGGTATGCTATTCAGCATCAAGATGAAATTAAAGGTTTAATTCTTTCTGGAACTGGCTCAAAAGTTCAAGAAACACCAATAATCATGGTTAAGTTAGCGTCGATTATGTCCAAAATTCTCCCAACCTTTTCAGGTCCGACAGGAATAGACCCTAACAACCTTTCAACGGATCCTAAATCTGTTGATAATTACAGTAATGATCCTTTAATAAATTACAAAAAATCAACAGCTGCTATGGGAATGAGTATGTTTAAACACTATTCAGAGGTTAAGGATAAAATTTCTAGTATAAAGATTCCTGTACTTTTTCAGAGTGGAGAAGATGATATAATGATGCTAGATGCAGAAGAAATTTTTGATGACTTAACAATCAAAGATAAAACAATGAAAACCTATCCAAATTGTAAACATGAAATGTATACAGAATCTCTTCAAAACAAGGATTTAGCTATAAACGATTTAATTTCTTGGATTCTTACTCATCTTCAGGACTAGAATATTCTTTGATTAGTAAAGCATCCCCTAAATGAATCTTAGCTTCATCTTTTGGAAAGAAGAAATATTGTCCTTTCTTTCTCAAAGCTAATATCTGAAAGAAATCATCAGATAGTTCAGCTTCTCGTACAGTCATCCCTATATAGTGAGAATCTTTCGCTACATGAATGTAATCTAAAGCTTCAGACGAATCATCTACAACATCTTCTAGAAGTGAATAAGGTTTATGTCTCATTGTAACTCCAAAAGCTATTTTTGTTGCAGCATCAGCTATTTCCTCAAAAGAATCGGCCATCCTTAGATAAGCCATGAGTGTTTTTTCATCCATTAAATCTTGCTTATACAATCGTAGAACTTCTTCAATGAGCTCGAATTGTAGTTTGTCTACTTTATCTTCAGTTGTTATGATTAAATTCTTCACTTCAGGTAAATCTTCTAATGCATAAAGATAAGCTAAATCCACAATTAACTCAGCTGATTCTTTCATTGTGACTAATAAGTCTTGATGATACTTCAAATCATCTTTGGGATGGTCTAAATCTTCAGAGATAATCTTTTCTCTCGCTTCTTCGACTGATTTAATTCGTCCATTTACTAATTCTATGAATTGATTGACGTTTTCTAAAGGACCTCTGAAAATAAGCAAATCCCCAGCCATCATCACTTCATCATAGTGAAGCAAGAGTTCATTTTCAGAACGTATAATACCTATTACATCAATCCCGATGAGATCATGTAAATCAGCTGCAACCTCTGATTTTCCACATAAGCAGGACTTTTCATCTAAACGGACAAGGTCAACGATTTGATCCATGTGTTGTTGAATATGTTTAAGCTCATCTGCAATATCATAATCCAATAGAACTAATGAAGCCATATCAGCTGCTGAATCAGATATTAAATTGTTAGCCTCACCGATTATATAATAAATCCTCAGCTGTTCAGCTTGATTGAGACTTTTTATTGATACGGACAGTCTATCTAATAGATTTTTGTACAAACCATCTATTTTTTCTTCTAAAATTAAAACTTGTTCTGCCACTAATTTATCAGAATAAAGTAAAGATGCAAATGATAAATCTACGCAAATTTCTGAAAGCGTCTTTATCTCAATTAATATTTCTTTCACACTAATAGGTTCATTATCGCTCATTGCTGATCGAACACTCTTTCAAAGGATTATAATTTAATAATAATATCAACTTTTCGCTTCTGTTTATTCTGGAAGGAAAGTAATAAACCTTATTAAACTGTGAAAATCTTAAATTCTGTGAATACTGAAATTACCAAGAAGAAATTCTTTATGGAAAGGAACGAGATTCTTATTCTTACAGGAATTTTCTTTCTTGGTATTTCTACAGCAATGTTCTCACCATATGCACCTATTTGGCTAACTCAAATTTTCAATGTAGATCAGTATTCTATTCTTGGATTTGTAGCCATAATTCCTTATTTTGTGATAGCTATTGGAACTACAGTTTGGGGAATAATGAGTGATAAATTTGGAAACAAAAAATTTGTTTTCATGGGATATATTGCAGCAGGTTTGATGTATTTCACTTTGATGTTCATAAATAACCCATATTCTTTTCTAGCTGTGATGCTAGTCGGTTACATATTCATTTCAGGACAAACATCAAATATCTATTCTTATGCCACTCTAACTTCTTCTAAGAAGAAGGAAGTTATACTTGGGGAAATAGCAGCAACCTTTAGCTTAGCTTGGTTGGTCGCTAGTCCTATTGCTGCACTAATTCACGATAATGCAGCTACTTTCAGCTTAAATTGGTATTCTTCTGCATCTGTCAGTTCAATTGTTAGTCTGAATGCTCAAACACCTACAAATGGTATTCTAAACTTTGCAATAGTACTTTCTAAATTCTTCTCTAATGAATTAGTGAATCATCCAGCTCAAGGAGTACAGTTGTTCATAGCAATAGTAAGTTGTGCAATTGCGTCAATTTTTATTCTTTTCACAAAAGAAGAAAGAAAAGAGAAAAAACAAGCGAAAGAACAAGAATCAAAGAAAATGGGAAAACTAACTGAGTTTAAGCTTATTTTTGTTATTCTAATGTTAGTTGCTTTCTTTCAAAATGCTACTTCGGGAGGTTTCTGGTCATATGCTTCCCTCTATTTCATAGATTTTCTAGGATCGCCTGCAGTGAATTTCAGCTACTTTCTAATAGGCACGACTACGATTGGAGTTGTATTATCATTACTATTAGGAAGATTGACGAAAATACGAAAAATTACTTCAGCTGTTATTTCTTTCGCATTTGTACAAATAATCATCTATTTACTAATGACATTATTTCCTCTAAATGTTACTCTAGGTTTAATAGTCTATAGCTTCCCAATGTATGTAATCTCAACTATTTGTCTAACTGGTCTAGTTGGAACTTTCTCAAACAAACTTAGAAGAGCAACTGCATTCGGTCTATTCAACACAATTGGAATTGCTGGTTCAATCTCAGCAACCTTACTAATGGGATTTGTAGCTGATAAGTCCTCAAAAGGGTTAATAAGCATGTTAGGCTTTGCTTTAGGATTCTCGATTTGTACTTTTGTTTTGGCAATAATCCTTTCAATAATTATTGAAAGAAAAAAGCATTTAATCTGAAAAACTTAAGAATATGAAAACTGAGTGGTCAATAGTGACCAGCATCTTAAATATCTGTGACCAATCAATATAAGCATACAAAACTTAAGGTGAAATGAATGAACTTTGATGAATTAGGAGAAAAGCTTGGAGAAGAAATAGAGAAAAAAGTTAAATCAAAAGGTAAAACTAGAGAAATTACTGATGCAGCTGAGATAAAAGAAATTCTTGGCGCAGTTTCTGGAGAGGTTCCAGCACTAATCAAAAATATCTTTTCAGCAATCTATGATCCTGAAATAGCTACCAATTATGGTAAAGGAATTGTTGCTCTTCATGAGCAGCTTACAGGTCAAGGATTACCTGAAGATATGGTTAGAGAAATAATCATGAATTTCTCTAAATCTTTCGATATAGTAGGAAAAGCTCTGAAATCAAACATCGGTAAAAATTCAGACTGTGATTAAAAGAAATAGTTGGTGTCAACTTTGACAGATAAATTATATTCAATTGTAGTATCTATCAATTATATTTCTTATTTAATCATAGTGCTTCCATTGATGCTATTCTATTGTTTCCTAACAAATCCAGTAAAGAGAATCAGAAATCAAAGATCACTAAAAAAAGAGCTTAAGAAAGGTGGTATTCCAAAACGGTTAAGAAAAGAAATTGCTGAATCCTACAAGGATTTCACTAAGCTTCTTAGTTTTAGTAGTATTTTGAAGATGAGAAAAGAAGTAGGTTAAGATTCAAGTAAGAAAGGTTTCGTCAATGTCCGAAAATGAAAAAGCGTTAGATAGTAGAATATCAGAACTTGAAGAAAAAATCAATTATGTAATTCTTCAAATAACTAATCTACAGCACAAGGTTTCAGATAGTAACCCAGAACTAAAACAGATGATGAACTTATTACAGATTCTCACCTCCACTTTACAAATTTCAAAAGCTCCTTTAACTGTGGCTTCACAGACTTTAACGTTAAAAGATACTATTTTACAAAGATTTCCTGATCTAAAATATGATTCAATCTCAAAAGCTATAATTGCAGCTTTAGATCGGAAGAAAAGACTAAACATCTCACAACTAACTGAACAAGTGAGAAAAGAAAGAGGATCTGCATCTAGAAGGATTGTTCGCGAAAGAGTAGACAAACTAATTGAATCTGGAATTATAGCTGAAGTTGATTCTGGATATGGACGACAACTAGAGCTCATTGAAATTGAAAAAGAAGAGGAATAATTATTTCCAGACTTCTTTCATAACTCTCAGTAAATTCTGAGATTCTATTTTTTGTATATCTTCTTGATTATACCCATTTTTTCCCAAATAATCAACCAATACAGGATAGTAACTAACATCCTTTAACACATCAGGTACTGTAGCTCCATCAAAATCTGACCCGAAGCCAATGTGATTGATTCCTACTAATTCTACAATGTGATCAATATGCTTTTTTAAATCTTCCAATAGAATTTGATCTTTTTTCTTATCACTCGAAAGAAAAGACACACAGAAATTGAGCCCTATTGTTCCATTAGTTTCAGCAATAGCTCTTATCTGTTCATCCTTCAAATTTCTTGGATGATTACAAATAGAATAAGCATTGCTATGTGAAGCAATTATTGGTTTACTTGTCTGATCAATTACATCCCAAAAAGATTTCTCATTCAAATGGCTGACATCAACAATTATACCCAAATTATTTAGTTCTTTGACTAATTCCTTACCAATTTCAGTTAACCCTCTATCCTGTTCAAAACTTTCTCCTGATAACATGTTAAATGTAACACCTGTGGCAAATCTATTCACGTTGGACCAGCTTAAACCAATACTTCTCAAACCCATTCTGTAATAATTCTTCAAGGTCAGAAATTCACTATCTATACCACCAGAACCCTCAAAATGTAAAACAGCTCCAATTTTATTTTTCATTTTACATTTATTTATATCCTCTGCAGACTTTACTTGTAAGAGATTATTATCTTGGTCTTCGATTAATGAAAACCACTGGTCAACACCTTTATAGATTTCAAAATCACTCATAGCCGGAAATACTGCAAAGAAAGCTGCTTGAACATTTCCTTTTCTTAATCTTGGAAGATCAACATGACCTATATCTGATTCTTCAGAAAATTTTCTTCTTTCTCTAGTCAGAGCCCATAGTACATCCGTATGTCCATCAATTATCATACTATGCTAAAATTAATTCTTCGGTTAAAAATTTTCTCTCAAAACGTATTAAATCTAAATGAATTTTAGTTTATTTAAAACTAGTAAAACCGTTAAAGTTGTAGTAGAATCATATTCTTCCCCATCTTCTGATTCCCATTTACCATCACTTGTTTGTCTATGTAAAAGAACATCTAGTAAACGAGTTACAAAATTGTGATTCTCCAATCCAGCATTGATGAAGCTTTCAACCATCCAAACTAATGATGAGGAAGGATATTTCTCTAAATTAAATGTCTGAAGCATTTCTAGCCCTCTTCTTGAGATATAGTCATTTTCTCCTTTTATTGTAATGAATGTTGGAATTGCATTCCACAATGCGTGGGGATAGCTTTTAAAACCAGTATCATCTCTCCAATTTCTTGATAAATAGTCTAGACTTTTAATTATGAAGTTTCGATATGTTTCATCACCTAAACCTAATAGGAAATTAATAACAATAGCAGTACAATAAATTCTGTTTGGTTCTGTTCCTGGAGTTTCCCAAAGTGAGGGTTCAAAATTTTTTATACTTAAAGGTTCTTCGAAGTATCCCTCTTCGGTTTGATTCATTAGTAGGAAGTTTGCAGCTTTGGTGAGATAATCTTCAATTTCATCTTTCATGTCTAGAATTAGAAAGTCTTTGAAAAAAGTTATTGTTGGACCAATGGTGCTCAGTGAATCTTCTCTCATTCTGAAAGGCATCCCTCCATCAGAATTTTGTAAATTGAGTTGTTCTTTTACCATCTCTTTTGTTACAGATTTCTCTCCAAGCATCAAAGCTAGCTTAAGTTTTTCTACCTCATTTCCTTTATTTCTAATAAATTCTATTGCTTTTAATGAATCAATTTGAGGTTCATTCATCTACTAATTAATAGATATTGTAATACTTAAACCTAACTGGGGAAAAGTTTCTTCAGATTTTCAGTTTTTTGCTCATTTTCTCTGCGGCATCACGTTTAGCTGATTTTCTGTTTGATCCTTTTCCAGAGCTTAGATATTCCTTTTCACCTATTTTTGCTTTGCATTGCATAAAGAAAATAGGATCGTGATCTTCCCCTTTTTTCTTTAAAAGGGAATATTCAGGAAGTTGTAATCCCTCTTTTTGGAAAAATTCTTGAAGTTGATTTATGGGATTATGCTCACAAACTGTTAGTTTGAGTATTTTTTCTCTCCCTTTTTCATCATTTATCTCATTTTTAAAATGCTTAAGTCTTTTGAGAAAAAGTTTGTAGAAAAATTCTCTTGTTACATCTACACCTTTAGAGAGATAAAAAGCACCAAAAATAGCTTCTAAGCTATCCTCTAGATCAGTTTCAACAATTTTGTAATTAGAACTAGTTCTTAGTTTCTTTTCAATTCCTAATTCCTTTCCTACTTCTGCCAATGTATTGGTTCTAACTAAAAGAGATCTTAATTGAGACAAAATACCAACGTCTTCTTTGGTTTCTTTATAGAGCCATTCAGCTGTTAGAGTATCTAATATCGAATCTCCAAGAAACTCCAGTCTTTCGAAATTCAAAATAATTTGGTCTGGTGGGTGATAATTTGGATGAGTGAGTGCTTCAATCAACAAAGATTCATCCAATTCCCAATCTAGAACTTTGTTTTTCTCTAAATCTATTTTCTTAGCTTTGCTCATTAAGAATTCAATTATAGCAGAGTTTTTAAATTCATTCCTTTGTTTTTTAGTATGGATTTTTCAAACCCTATTGATGATCTTGATTGGATTTATGGTATATGGAAAGGAACTCTCTCTGCGGACGGTATGGATTCTGAATCTTACCTACACTGTAGAAAATTTGGTATAGATATTATAGAAATTAAACAAACAAAATCCTCTACTAAACCAGAGAAGTTACTTGAAATGAATTTTCTCTTTTTTGATAAAACTAGGGAACAGATGAAACTAATCAGTTTTAATTCTGAAGGTTATATTGAAACATCCAATTTAGTTATAAAATCTAACAATAAACAGGTTATTCTAACTAGTGATTTCGAATCGGGATATAATCTACCTCCAAATATGAAAATTATTAAGGAATTTACTTACAAAAAGAATGCAAAACAGCTTGAAATCAAAGTTAAAATGGGTTTAAAGGAAGAGATTGTATCTCAGGGGATATACACTTTTTCAGGTAAAAAATAACAGAAATAAC
>JAUWEG010000206.1 GCA_030608385.1 Candidatus Heimdallarchaeota archaeon | reverse complement strand
GATTCTGGACTGCTATGACAGTGATCCGAAGAGCCCGAAGGCTTGGATGAAGGCAGAGGAGATTAAGAAGGAAATTTGGAGCCAAGTTCGGAAAGGAGTCTTTCCTTATGATGGCATAGTAGAGGATGGCCTCACTCAAATGCTCCGCTACTGCATGAACTGGAGTCTCCTCCTCGACAGCAAGAGAGGTCTAGGGGGGAGTCCCGCAAAGCAACATTATATGCCTCAGATGAAGAACGTCTCTGACCACATACTATCTCTCAAGAGCCTACCAGTCCACTACCTTCTCACAGCACACCTCGAGATCATAGAGGATGAAGAGATGGGAGGTCTGAAGTACTTGCCAAAAGCTACTGGCAAGATGAGGACAGAAATTCCTGGCTGGTTCAATGAGTGCTACTATTGCAGTCGGGAGAAGGACAAGAATGGCAAATTGAGGTACTATTGGACTACTGCTGGTGCTGGGCGCTGGGACTTCCTCAAGAGTACACTGAACCAGTTGGGGAGATGGTGGGAAGATCGGAAGTTGTTTGAAAATGACTACAATGGAGAAAATAACGATCAAAGATTTTCAAAAAATGAAAGATGAAGGAATTAAAATCACAATGATTTCTGCATATACTTATCCTTTAGCAAGAATCATTGATGAAATAGGGATTGATTCTATTCTAATAGGAGATTCTCTAGGGATGACCGTTCTTGGTTATGAGAATACACTGGAAGTTACAATTGAAGATTCTATTCGACATAGTCAAGCAGTTGCAAGAGGAACAAAACGAGCACACATCATAGGTGACATGCCTTTCTTAACATATGGAGTTAATGTTGAAGAAACTGTCAGAAACGCTGGAAGACTTGTTAAAGAGGGAAAATGTGAATCTGTCAAACTTGAAGGAGGAGAGGAAAGAACCGAGGAAATCGAAGGTATAAAATCAATTGGTATACCAGTTTTAGGTCACATAGGTCTCACTCCAACTTATGTTAATGAATTTGGAGGTTTCAAAGTTCAAGGCAAAGAGTCAAAGGATGAAGAAAGATTAATTAAACATGCAAAAATGCTGGAGGAAGCTGGAATTTACGCTTTAATTATCGAATCTGTTCCTTGGAAACTTGCTAAGAAGATTACAGAGGAATTATCTATTCCAACCATCGGTATCGGAGCTGGGGAATACTGTGATGGTCAAGTTCTTGTTATAGATGATCTAATCGGTCTCACTTTCGACTTGAAACCTAAATTTGTTAAAAAGTATGCAGATGTTAACTCCATCATCAAAAATGCTGTGATAGAATTTGCAGAGGAAGTTAAATCAGGTAAATTTCCTTCTCAAGAACATAGATATGATTAATCAACCATATTTCTTTACAGTATTGTAGCAAATTTCTTCTTCAATATAATCATTCAGACTAGATAAAACTGACCTATTTTTATAGATCAAGAAAACTCCATTGCCTAACATAATCTGTCCTACAAGGATTTCGCTACTCTCTAAATCCTGCATAATCTCATTGACTTGGGGGGTAGCAAGAAGAGAAGTTATGGAGAACTGTTTTGATGTAGTAGCAAAGTTTCTTATCGTAGGTTCATTAATTAAATCTGCTAAAAATAACTCTCCAACCTTGTTAATTTGTTCCTTCCAACTAGTACTAGTAATAATTGACTTAGTTGGAATCTCTCCAAAAGTAATGGTAGCAACTCTGTAGCTATTTTCTAAAATACTTCTAACCGCCCCTATTCCTGGAGCACCAGGTTGTAAGCGATATTCCCATCCTCCTTGAAGAAGACCAGAAATATCACCTAAACCTCCACTATAATTAACTTCTGCAGAATGAGCAAGACGTTGAAGGAAAATTTCGGTGAATTGCAAATCATAAAATTCATTAAATGCTAAGCAGCTTCCAAGAGCTCCTGAGGCACTTGCTCCAAAACCACAAGACAATGGAACCTCAAATTCATGAAATAGAGAAACTCCATGAGTTCTATCTACTTTCTTATCTGCTGCAGTTTGACAATATGACATTATATAATCCGATATTTTTGCTACAGATTTTTGAACTTCTTTCCCATTGAAGAAAATACGATTCTTCGAATCATCTGATTCTTCTATCCATGTAGTAGTTCCACGATTTATAGAAAAACCAGCTCCTTTTGACCCCTTATAGATCGTGTCCTCTGCTTCATCATGTATTGTAAATATTCCGCTAATGTGTGATGCTACCCAGAATTTTGACATGATATCACTCAATATATAGATCTTAGTTCAAGAATTGCTAACTCTTTGGGAAAATTATCATCTGTTGATTTATTTACTAGTTCAACTAATTTCTTATTGATTGGAACATCTATCCCCTTTTTTTCAGCTAAATTGATTATCTCACAATTAAGTGTGCTAATTTCTGTTTTCGTTTTGCTTTCTATATCTTGAAGCATGGATGATTTATGATTTGTTGTTTGACTTACTATCTTCTTCATCATGTTATATACTCCTTCATGATTCAAGGCTAATTCTTCAGGAGCTACGAGTATGATTTCATCTATAACTGAGCTAATTATTTTATTAAGAAAACTATCTCCTAATACATCTCCATTGGTGAGACCAGTAATTGCACTTAACGGACCAATTGTGCTATTTGTTACTGTTTTCATCCAGATATCTCTTTGAATATCTTCAGATGTTTCAACTGTAAGTCCAATTTCACTCAGCAGTTTTTTGACTCTTTTAAGTTCTTCCTGATCTTCATGATTAATGCTTCCAATAAATGTATCACCTATACTAGCTTCAACAGAATGATTTTTCTCTTTCCTCAAAGCGGCTAGAGAAGTAATCGCTCTAGTGATTTTCCAATTTTTGGTGGAAACAAGAAATGGTCTTTCTATATTCAAACCATTTTGGAATAGAAGAATTGAAGCTTCAGAAGTTAACCATTTTTCTAGATCCTCAATAAGAATTTCATTTAACCAAGATTTGGTAGAAATGATGCAATTATCAAAAATATAACCATCTGGTAGCTCTGAATATACTTCACAATTATGCAACAGAGGTGAAACATCAGCTGTAAGTTGGACTCTAATTCCCTTCCTTCTAATCAATTTTGAACTCTTTAAAGATGTAACACAAACAACCTTGTAATCGTGTCTAACTAATCTAGAAAATAAAACCGAACCTATAGCACCTAGACCAATCAGAAGGATAGATTTCTCTTGTTTCACAATTAAGGAAGTATATTCTAAATTAAAAGGTTTTTCAGATAAAAGGAAAAAGTAAGGAAAAAGAGATGTGTTTATTCAACTCTTTTAACATGATGATCAAAGTTGAAGTCGTTCTTGTA
>JAUWEG010000207.1 GCA_030608385.1 Candidatus Heimdallarchaeota archaeon | reverse complement strand
ATTCGAAGAAGGGCTTTGAACCATTTGTTTTTTGGTCTGATGATAAAATGAAAGATTGCCGAGCCACAACCTACGACAAATGTTACAGCAAGTATTATTGGGAACTTTCTGAAAAAAGAATATTCAACCCAATAGATTATGAAGAAAATAATTATTGAAGAGTAAAGACTAGTACAACCAACACAGAGCTTCAATTTCCCAAAAGAGAAGTAGTGATTCTTATATTGACTACAGGTTGGGTGATGAGCAAACCTTCTCCAAGCCGTTATCTTCATGATTTCCCGGAATGCATGAAAAGGTGTACTTTTGGAAAGATTCACTTCATCAGAAAGATAAGGAGTAGTTATTGTCTCTTCCATAATTTCACCTAAAATATAACTGCAAAGTTTATGTTTTACTAATTATCATACCATTGGGAGATATTTATTATTTTCTAACAAAGATTTTGCAATAATATTAAAAGTATGTTAATTTTAATCTACTTAATTAAAATGTATGATATTATTATCAAAAATGGAAAAATAGTTGATGGAACAGGTGAGAATTCTTACTTAGCTGATATAGCTATAACTGAGGGAAAAATCGTCAAAATAAGTGAGAATATTGAAGCTGAAAGCAACAAGATCATTGATGCTAAGAATCTAGTTGTTTCTCCTGGGTTTATCGATATGCATAGTCATAGTGATTTCAGTATTGTTTTTGACAACAAAGCACAATCAGTAATTACTCAAGGAATAACTACTTCAGTTGTAGGAATGTGTGGAGCTTCGTTAGCACCAATTACTGATGAGAAGTATGATGAATTCAAAAGAGATGTAGAGATAGGCTCTCCTCCAGGTGCTGAATACAACTTAACTTGGAGAACTTTTGCTGAATATCTAGACACGATGGAGAAAGAGAAAATAGCTACAAATATTGTTCCCTTTGTAGGTTTTACAGCAATAAGAATAGCTGGAGGACCAGCTTATGAAAACAGAGAACCAACTCCTGAAGAGATAGTGAAGATGCAAGAATTTGTAGAAGAATCTATGCAAGCTGGAGCTTTTGGATTTTCAACTGGGTTGATTTATGCTCCGCAGGTTTATGCCAAAAAAGAGGAAGTAATCGAGGTTGCTAAAGCAGCTGCAAAATATGATGGCTTATACTTTTCTCATATTAGGGATGAAGGACCAAAGCTTGTTGAATCAGTAGAAGAATTTATTGAAATTGTAGAGAAGTCTGGATGTAGAGGCGGACAATTAGCTCACCACAAAGCTTCAGGTAGACCAAATTGGGGAAAGACCATCAAAACTCTTGAATTGATAGAGGAGGCCAATAAAAGAGGTTTAGATATCACAGGAGATCAATATCCTTACAATAGAAGTTCAACTTCATTAATCACTATGCTTCCACCTTGGGTACATGAAGGAGGGTTAGATAAACTTCTAGAAAGATTGAAGTCAGAAGACAATAGGTCAAAAATCAAAAAGAATCTGATAGAAGAAACAGAAAATGCTGAGAATTGGATGACAACCATAGGACCAGAAAATATCTTTATCTCTTCAGTTAAGACAGATTATTGGAAAGATATTGAAGGAAAGCATTTGAAGGAAATAACAGAAATTAAAGGTAAGAATGACGTCTTTGAAACACTTTTTGATATGATCCTAGAAGAAAAAGGAGAAGTGTGGATAACCATTAGAGGTATGGGAGAAGAAGATATCCATAGGGTGATGAAAAGCAAATATACTATGATCGGTTGTGATGGAATTGGTTATGCTCCAACCGGAATTTTGTATTTTGGAAAACCTCATCCTAGAAATTATGGGACATTTCCTAGAATAATTAGAAAGTTTGTGAAGGAAGAAGGTCTCTTCTCACTAGAAGAAGCGATTAGAAAAATGTCAGGAGCATCTGCAGAAAAGTTAAGGTTAGAAAATAGAGGTTTACTAAAAGAAGGATATTGGGCTGATATTACAATATTCAATGAACAAGAAATTTACGACATTGCCACATATGAAGAACCACATCAATTCTCTAGAGGAATTGAGTTTGTGTTAGTGAATGGAAAAATAGTATTAGAAGAGAGTAAGCAACTAACTGAACTATCTGGTAAAATACTTAGATGGAGAGATTCTTCATTCTAGGTTTCAAATCTCTCCTTTATCGAGCTTATCCTTCATGATTGCATTCCTTCAAATTGTCCAGGATAGGTGTCTAGAAGAGAACCAGTTGCTGTTGTAACTACAACCATATCCAATTCAGGAAAGCAATAGATATATTACCTCCAAGACCTCTAGCTTCTCTTCTGTGGAATGTGTTCAATAATGGCTCTTAAAAAATAAAATGTTGAAAAACTATAAATAGTAAATTACTATAGTGACTATAGTGACTATAATGGCTACAACAATTCAAATAAAAGAGGAAACAAAAAAAGCACTTTTTCTGGAAAAAAACAGACTAGAAAAAGAAGTTGGACGTTCATTAACATATGATGAAGTAATTGAACATCTCTTATCAAGAAGCTCTCCAGTTATTCCAAAAAAGACTCTTGAAGAATTGCAGGGAATATTAGGGAAAGAAGCTAAAGAAGCCTACAGAGAACTAAGAGAGGAATACAAGACAAATGAAAAGTGAACAAAAGAAAGTTGCAGTCGTTGATACAGGTTTAATTATCGAATATCTTACAATAGATTCAGAAAATACTAATCAAAAAAGATACAAAGAATTTCTTGATAAAAATCTTTTTAGAAATAAGCAAATTTCTCAAATTTATATTTCGTTTCTTACGAAAACAGAGCTCTTATATATTGTTTGTAGAACAAAAGGATGGTCGAAAGCTAAAGAAATCGTAGAACATATAGTTAGTAATTTTGCAGTAATTCGAGACAAAGAAATAGATGATTTGGCTGCTTTAATCAAATGTAAAATTCCAGTTGCTCTTCCAGATTGCTTCAACCTCTCAATAGCTGTTTTGTACGGTATACCTGTGTATTTCTTGGAAGAAAGGGAATTTACGAAGGAAATTTCTAGTTTAATAAAGAGTGAGCTGAAAGTGGATCTAAAGCTTTTAAGAAAAAAGGAATGAAATTTCTTTCTAAAAAGATTTCATAATTGTCTCATTGAATATATCATTAAAGAGAAAAAAGAAGAACTAGTGAAAACTAGTTCAGCTTAAAATTCTTCTTACGTATTCTAGTAGCAACAAACACTAAAGCAAAAGCAAAGAGTATCAGACCTGAAATAATGCTGAATTCTCGCAGATGAGGAACTTTGTATT
>JAUWEG010000075.1 GCA_030608385.1 Candidatus Heimdallarchaeota archaeon | reverse complement strand
GTTGCCTACTAAGGAAAGGAACTGAACATAGATACCTTCATTTCTTAGCGGAATCACCACAGAAAGAGGAACAAATGTTTAGGTCATTTTTGAAGTTTCTAGAAGAACTAAGTGGAAATTACACACTCTACCATTGGTCATTAGCTGAACCTCAATACTTTCAGAACTTAGCATCTAAATACTCAATTAAATCAAAAAGGGTAGCAGAACTGATACACAGCTCCTTTGACTTATTCCCTATTTTCAAGAATAAAATAATACTTCCTGTATATACCTACACTTTGAAAGATGTTGCAAACTGGCTAGGTTTTGAATGGTTTGATCCACTAGTCGATGGAGCTACTAGTATAATCCTTTTCGACAAATGGTATTTACATAATGACAGAGAGGCTTTGGATAAAGCTATCTCTTACAACTCTGACGATTGCAAGGCTTTACTCATTATCAAAGATTATCTAACCAAGAAAATCTCAGAGTAATAGGTTTCTTCTATGATAGCTGGAAACTTCAAAACATTTCCGTCTCAAGGGCTCAGATAGAGAAAAAAGAGGCCAAATACTCAAGTTTATTCTTGATATCAAAGAAGCATCACTTACAGATTTAAGAAAACTTCTAAGTAAAACAAACCTCATCTGGACGCAATTTAGCGAAAATAATTAAAGGGGTACTTCTTACCAAAACTAAAGGTAAATACTCTATCTAATAGGTAATTATTTCCTTTAGCAAAAATATATATTAGCTGGTAGATTAGAGTGATATGAAATGAGAGCTTTATACTTAGGACGTTTTAATCCTCCTCACAAGGGACATATCTATGCATTAGAGTATATACTAAATCAAGATATTGATGAAATAATCATCCTTATTGGAAGTGGAGAAAAAGCTTATTCACTAAAGAATCCTTTCACCGGTGGCGAGAGATATGAAATGGTTGTGACAATGGTTAAGGAACATTTCAATTATGATCAGTTCTTTATTTCTGCAATTCCAGATATTGATCGAAATACAATCTGGCCGGCGAATGTTATAGATCTAATTCCAAGTTTTGATGTAATCTTCACTAATAATTCTCTTGTTCAAGAGCTGTTTACAGATTTAAGTAACAAAGAAGTAAGAGAAATTCCTTTCAACAAAAGAGAAGTATTAAGTGGAAAAAGTATAAGAGAAAAAATGATTAAGGGAGAGAATTGGCAACAAGACATTCCTGATGAACTTCTTCCACTTATTGAGAAATATCAAGGGATTAAGAGAATTCAATCTTTAGCAACTACTGATGAAATTAAGTAATCCCACAAATCTTTTATTCATTTTATCTATTATTTATCTATGAATATAGATGATGCTATTCATAATAGGAGATCAATTAGAAAATACAAAGACAAACCTCTTTCAAAAGAACAGATTGTTGAGGTACTTGATGCAGGAAATAGAGCTCCCTCTGCAAAAAATCGTGTTCAATGGAGATTTCATGTTTTTCAAGGTGAAACCAAAGCTAAATTGATACAAGTTTGTAGAGAAGGATTTGAAAAGCTTCCAAAGATACCCCTAATGGCTTCCGCAGCTAATTCTTATAATATTATGGATCAAGCACCAGTTGTGATTGTAGTTTTACAAACATGTGAATGGGGAGGTATCAGTGCAGAAATTCAGTCTGTGTCAGCTGCAATTCAGAATATGTTATTGAAAGCACATAGTATGGGTTTGGGAACAGTCTGGATAAATGATGTTCTTTTTGTTGAGAATGCAATTCTCGATTTCCTTGATATTGAAAAAGTGGAATCAGAGTTTAAGGAAATGTTTTTAGATTTTGATAAAAAAGCTGGCATTGAAATAGGTTATTCTGGTCCACTAATTGCAGCTATAGCCTTAGGGTATCCCGATGAAGATCCAAAACGAGATCCTAGAAAAACTTTAGAAGAAGTTACTTTTTGGCATGAATAAAAAAATCCAAGGTGATTTTCGAATCACACTTGACAGTTTTTTACCAATTTCGTAATACATCAATGATTAATCTAACAGCTGGACCTTTACTACCTTTAGGATTGTAGTCTTTATCACCACTTTGTTCCATTGCTCCTGCTATATCTAAATGAGCCCAAGGAACGTCCATGGTGAATTTACTTAGAAACCTTGCTGCTGTTATTGAGCCACCAGGTCTTCCCCCTGTGTGTTTAAAGTCTGCTAGATCACTTTTTAGCTGTTCATCGTAATCTTCCCACAAGGGCATTCTCCAAATTTTATCACCACTAGATTTGGAAGCTTCTTCTAGCTTTTCAACTACGAAATCATGATTGGAAAAGTATCCTACAGCATGCTCACCTAAAGCTATCATCATCGCTCCAGTTAATGTTGCAAAATCGAACATAGCCTTTGGTTCGTAATGTTTAGCCGCATAGGTTAATGCATCATTCAAAATCATTCGTCCTTCGGCGTCAGTATTGATGACTTCAATTGTGTGACCACTATAGCTTGTTATTATGTCACCGGGATGATAAGCTGTTCCAGAAGGCATATTGTCAGTTGCAGGTACAATCCCTACTACATGCAGGTTAATGTCTAATTTAGCTATTGCTTCCATAGCTGCAATAACTACTGCACCACCTGTCATATCAGCTTTCATTTTTTCCATATTTTGACCAGGTTTTAGACTTATGCCACCACTGTCAAAGGTGATTGCTTTACCAATTAATGCAACTGTTTCGACTCCTTGTTTGTCTGCACCATGTTCCATGATGATGAATTTAGGTGGTTCTTTTGTTCCTCTTGCAACGGCTAGAAAACTTGTCAAGCCTATTTCTTTGATTTTTTCTCTATTGAAAATAGTTGTTTTAATTCCCGTATCTTTTTCCAATCGTAGGGCTTCATCGGCAAGTTTGGTTGGAGTGATATAATTAGCCGGACCCCATGCCAATGTTCTACATAGGTTAACTGAATCAGCGATTATTTTCCCACTTTCAGCTCCTTTCTTCATAATGTCTTCTTCAACTATTTCACTGAAAACCTGTAATTCATCGATTTTCTTATATTTTTCAAGTTTTTCAGTTCTATAAGTAATATTTTGGAAACTTCCCATAATTATGCCCTGAACTATTGATTCTGTTGTTTCAACAACATCAAGTTTTTCTCTTGAAAAGAAATCAAGATTGACTCCTACTTTCTTTACATCAAGATCTCTAGCTTTCCTTGAAGAATTACCTAATGCTTTTCGAACTGTTTCTACAGTTAGCTTTTCTTCCTTTCCTAAACCTACTAGGAGAAGTCTTTTGGTAGGGATTGATCCTTGTGTGTATACCAAGGATATTTGTCCTGTTTTTCCTTTGAAATCACCAAGTTCTAAAATTTCACCAACGATTTCATCTAATTCTTTAAGCATAAAATCTTCTTTTGCTTCTTCTAAAACTCCTAGAATGACTAGAGGTAGGTCACTTTCCTTTAGATTAATCCTTTTCACATCAACTTTCATGATGGTCACTTTCGAATAAGGTAAACAAAGGGGATTAAAACAGTTTTTGTTTGACAATAGAGTAGTGTTCAAACTCTTGTACAAGATTTAATAATGGCTGTACAAAACACTTTATTATAAGAGTCTTTGAGCATGAGCTTCTCGAAGTAATTACACTTCGGATGATGTAAATGAGTGATGAAAAAATATTGAGTAAAGCAATTTCAAGAAGCCTAAAAGGAAGTTTCATAAAATGGCTAGCTATTGGTTTTGGTATAGCAGTTGTTACAGGAGGGATTGTGGGAATTGGAGTATACTTTGGTATTCAAGACCCAACTACACCAAATCCTGAAGTAGACTCATTCTCAACACAATTGGCTGAATCAGTATATGCTTTGATATCCAATGTAGTACATGTGGAAATCATTGGAAATGCGACAGCTCAGATAAATAGTCGAATGATAAGTGCAACTTTTGATAGAGTTGGTGATAATGTTACCTACTCATGGGCTGTTACAGGATATGCCATTGATCCAATAGAGGAAGTCAACTTTGTACTCACAACAAATCAAGTAAACCAAATAGGTCAAGGATTATTAGATTCAATCAATAATACTGAAAAAGTAGGAATTTGGGGAGTTGAACCCTATCAATCAGGAGGGGAGCAACCTAATATGAAATGGATAACAGAATTGTATCTTGAAAACAGTACTGTTATCTATTTGTATGTCAATATGGAGAGTTTGATTCTATTCCATTCAACTACTTGGTCAGGAGATTATCAAGCTGAAGTTAACATGATTGGAGGAACAGTTCTTGAACCAGAAAGTGCTTTTGATGAATATATATCAGTTTTAAGTACTTTATTTGCTCCATACTTCTGAAACTGGTGAAACCTGAATGACTGAAAAGAATAATGAAGATATAATCTCTTCTCTGACAGGAATGGCTTTACGCGTATTTGTATATGCGTTAAAGAAAGCCAAAGATGTTGGTGTAAGAGAAACTCAAAGAGATTTAGGATTAAAATCCGCTAGTCATTCTCAATATCACCTTCAAAGATTAGAACAACTAGGACTTCTTGAAAAAAACACGAACAATAGATATAACTTAAAAGAGGAATATGAAAACTTACGAAGTCTAAAGATAGGTATTCTTACCGAAATTTATGTCTTCAAAGGTTGGGTGATACCTTCTTTAGGACTTTTTTCCGGATTTTTAGTTAGTAGCTTGATAATTACTATTTTGTTTTACTCTTTGCTGACTCCTCTAGCAGCTATAATATTCGTTTCTATTGCTCTATTTTTGAGTTCTATTTACTCCGGATATAGAGCTATTTCAATAATAAGATCTTTCAAACAGAGTGAAGAATGAAGAATTCACTTCTGCTTATTTTTCTTCTAATATGTTTCTTACATGTTCTAGAGCTTTTTTGTTATCTTCCCATTTGAGCAGTTCCATTGCTTCTTCAAAAGAACACCATTTCCATTCATCATGTTCCTTTGGATCAATACTAGGTAAATCGGGTTGGTTGATTTTTGCGACGAAAACATATTCAGGAATTTCATTAACTCCTTCAGGATAGTTCTTGTTGTGTTTTTCTTCCACTTTAATCTTATATGAAAAATCTGTCTGAAAAACAAAGTTCGGTATATAACTCGTTTCTTCTAATAATTCTCTTTTAGCTGCATCTAAGAGGTCCTCTCCTTTTTCAGGGGCCCCAGTAACTCCTTGCCAGAAACCGCCAATGCTTTCAATTCTTCTAAGCAGAAGATACTCCCAACTATCATCTATCTCTTTTACAGGATAGACCAGTACTTGTTTTGGAATTCTCATTAATATGAAAAATTACCTCACCTATAAAATAAGTTTCATTTTGCACATTTAACTAAAATTAGACTAAGTATGATTTTTTACAGCTGAATATGTTGTTATATCTGTCTGGATTTAATTCAGCACCTGATAGTAAGTTCACCCTTCTTCTTTTCTCTTTTCTATAAATCTATAAACAGCTCCCCACATATAGTTGTCTTCTCTTTCTTTAACTTCAAAATTATTGGTGTGCATCCATTTCTGTAAGGATTCCTTGGTAACATCGTCATATTTGGTGTTAATTTCACCATCAAAGAAGCCATCCTTCTTCAAAACTTCCTTGATTGTTTTCATGATATCTCCAGATAATTTCACCTTATCATCTGGGTCATCTCTTTTTAAAAGGGAGAGATCATAAAGTTCAAACACTCTTCGGAGTTCTTTAATTGGATGCTCATGTTCATCAACTCTTACATTGATGTATCTGTCTGTTCCTCCATCATATGCACCTTCTTCTTTAACAATTAGAATTGCAGCTGACTGTTTTCCTCTACTATCTCCACCAGCTTCTTGTCCCTCTTCTAAAGCTGCTAGAAGTTTTTCAACAAGATCACCAGATGTTTCTCTATAGGCATGAGACATTGCTAAAACAGTGTCCTCAGAAACAAGTATATTCCCCTGACATGCATAATTTTCACCAACCACATGTCCAGCCCAATCAAAACATTTCTTACCTGTAAATGAAGCAACGTTTCCAAAAGAGTCAACTATACCAACTTGTCTATGTTCTCTTTTCTCATCATGCTGAGTGATTATTTTGATTGTTTCTTCTGCTGTCATACCTTGTTCCAATAATACTAAGCTTTTTGGACCATAACTTGTATTCGCCCATGCTTGAGTAGCAACTGCTCCAACATTCACTTTGGCAAATGGTACAATGCTTCCAACTGCAATGAATTTTGACTGCACTGCTACTCCCCATTCTTTCTTCTCAGAATCATAAGCAACTATTGAAAATGTCATTTTTCTCAAATAAAGATAGAATCTGATTATATTAAGTTTTATCCAGAGAAAAACCTTTTTTAAAGAAAATTGTACGGAAATAATACGATTGTAATTCGCTTTTTGTCGGGAATATATTACTGTCTAGAACGTTCTCACAGCTTTAAAGCTAAATATACATAAAAAAACCTAGTTATCTAGATGAAAATTTAATATTTTACAAAAAAATGAGAGAGAGAAAGCTTTATTCGTTGATATTTGGTTCACCAATAATCTGTATAGAATTTCCTTCTGAGTCTTTAATATTGAAATACGATACCATCTTAGGTATGTCAACAATATCTGTTGTTTCTATACTTTTACCTTCAAAGTACTTCTTGGTTGCTTTTAGATCTGGGACATTAAAAGTAAGTACTCCTGAGTTGGGGAGATATTCATGATCCTTTTCAACAAGATTCAACCCTAGCTTTGCAACTTTACCAGGAAGGAAGAATTCACACCAACCAGCTTCGGGACCCATATACCAAGATATCTCAAAATTGAATGTGTCTTCGTAGAATTTCTTAGCTCTTTCTATATCTGTGACTTTAACTTGGAAATAAATTTCCTTAATAGGAACAGGATATTTTCTTTCGTCAGTCATGAATGAATTCTAGGTTTTCAGTTTAAAAAGGATTAACATCGCACAAAAGAAGAATGCATATTAATGTTCAATATCTCCTATATTCATGAAACTTGAAACTGTGATTGATTATTTCAAATCTCAACCTCTTATGTATCTGGCTACTGTAGATGGAAAGCAACCTAAAGTAAGACCAATGGCTTTAATCTATCATAAGGATACATGTTGGTTTGTTAGCATTGCAGGAAGAAAAAAGATTAAGGAAATTGAAACTAATGATAACATTGAATTTGCAATCAATCCACAGGACAGGGATGACTTGAGCACAATAAGGGGTTCTGGAAAAGCAATTTTAATTGATGATCAAGAAATAAGACAAGATTTAGCTAATGCCATTCCCTGGTTTGATGGATATTGGAGATCAGCAGAAGATTCTAGATTTTTCCTCTACAAAATTGATTTAGAACATGTAAGCGTCCAAATTCCTGTAAAAAGAGACATATATATATTCAACATTAGAACAGGAAAAACAGATGTAAGACCAGAATAAATGGCAGTTGATAAATCTATTTTTTCCAATCTAAGTAGATTTCACGGCGAGGGGGAGCTCTTAGAAACTCTTGTTCAGGATGTCCAATTATGAAAACACCATAAACATTGTGATTTTTTGGTATCCCTAGTTGCTTTCTTGTTTTTTTGCTCCTCCAAAGATATTCTTGAGCAAAACCAATCCAACATGTTCCCAAACCCATTGAATGAGCTGCTAGCATCCCATGAGTTATAGCAATTCCCGCATCTGAAGATGTCACTTTTGAATAAGGTGGTGCATGTAAAATAATAACACACGGAGCGTTGAAAAAGATTTGATCAGCACCTTTACTTCTTCTATCAAAAAATCTATCCAAACTTATTTTTGTTTTTGGACTAAGTAATCTTTTTCGTAATAATCCACTAGTGAATGGAACTAAGAGGAATTTTAATTTAAGATACTTCCTTGCTCTAATCATTAAAGTTGCAACTTTGTCAGATAAGAAATCGATATCTTCTTTCTTAGAAAGAACAATATAGTAACGATTTTGTCTATTACTTGCACTTGGGGAAAATCTCATAGCTTCAAGAATTTTAGTAATTTCCTCCTCTGAGAGGGGTTGTTGCTTGAAAATCCTTGTTGACCTTCTGCTTCGGGTAAATTTCATGAAATCTTCATAGGATAGTAGTTGAGAAGGATTCTTGGCTTCTTTAAAATTATATACTTCATCGGCTCCCTCATAGAGTATTGCTTCAGTTGGACAAATTGCTAAACAATGTGCACATCTAAAACAAAATCTCAACGGATCCTCAAAATGTATCTCTTTTTCCATATTATCTTTTCTTTCAACTGAGAACAATTCGACTGTACAAGAAGTTATACATTTCTCGCATTTGATACACTTTTCTTTGTCTATCCCTAGAATCTTCAACATAGCTATCTAAAGTAGAAGAAAAATTACTACTATATAATTATAACAGAAAAAGAGAAAATAAGGAGAACTATCCTTTATTTTTGAAATATTCTTCTTCGGAAAATAAGAGCTGTTCCAATGATAATTAGTGGCATCAAATACCATGGGAATGATGAAAATGTAATAGTGCTGTCATCTTGAATCTCTAAGTAATGTTCTGAAGAAATATCCCAGTTTCCTTCGCTATCGTAGGCAATTATCTTGAAATAAATTATGTCTATATCATTTGGTAAAGCAATGGACATTTCGTAAGATGATCCTAAGCCGTTTATCATGGATACGTTGTACCAGATAAGGGAATCATAACTATAGGATAAAATCACAGAAGTTATTGTATATGCACTATTAACAATGCATGAGATTGTCAAAGTATCTCCTTGATTAAGAACTGATGGAGAAGAATAGATGTCCGATATTTGAGGAGCGTTATCAACAGAGACTATTAAGGAATATGATTCTCCAGCTAAACCATCAAAATAACAAACAACTACATAAAATAAACCAGAGTAAGTGGTAGTAGTCGAAATAGATTCTGCAGAATTGTAGCTCTCACTATAATCAATCAAATCACCTTCATCATCACAAAGATAAAGATCAAGATCTACATCAAAATAATTGAAATTAAGCTGAATAGTAACTAATGCACTTGCAGGTAAATTTACATAGAAATAGTCATCATCACTAGCAATTAGATTATAGGTGATGTCGATATCTATTTCAGCTGCATTATCAAAGTCATCATTTTCTTCATAAATGTCATCTATATATTCAATTTCTGATAAGCTTAAAGTAAAAGAACCAGCTCCTGTATAACTGTAAATGTAGAAGAATAATGGATAGTCAGCTGAAGGTGAAATTAAGACAATTTCTGTTGTTGCCCCTACTTCTCCTCCATAGCCATAGTAACCGTTAGGCAGTCCAATCCAATCTGCTTCATTCCATATTTCAATATCAAAATCCACATCAAAATCCATGGATAAAGTAGCTTGATATGTATATCCTGGAGTTGGAGCTGGCAAATCAGCTTGTACATACATAAATCCTCCATCTGCTAGAGAATTTGAATGCGGAGTACTTGTTGTGATTGGAGGTATGAAGCTCCCTAGGCCCAATTTCCATTGGTACAAGAAATCCTCCCAGTTGGTATTCAAAACAAATTCTAAATCATAATAGAAATTAACGTAAGAATCCACTACACTTTGATTAGAGTAAATATAGAAGTCATTGTAGTATTGATATGGTAGAGCAGGTAGAAATATCCATAATCCATAAGGGTCGACGCTGAATGTAGAACTTGATATTACGAGAGCATTATCTAGCGTATTAATCAAATTACCAACTGCTGTATTTAGAGGAGGAGCTGAAATTGATTGCAGATTAGCTAAAAATTCATATAAGTCACATTCGAGGTCAGGGAGTTGACTCATAGAATTAGATCTAGCAGCATAAATTTCACTTCCATATGTGGGTAAATGATTGATTAACTCTAAAGATACACTATCAATTAAAGTTTCAATACCTACGAGTTCAGATGTATTATAAGCACTTAATGTCACATCTATATCATAAAAGGAATAATAATCAACATAATCTTGACAAACATTTTGAGCAAAGTCACTAGCTGACATAGATGGACTAGCAATTAGTGCTGATAAAGATTCATAATAATCCCATCCATCTCCTGGTTCATTTAGCATACTTGCTGTGTAAATCTCACAATAATCTTTCAATTCATAAAGAACTTCAATTTGACCCATTAGACATGCATCAAAGCCAAGGAAATCAAAATGATATCCTGTAAATGCTGTTTCCAATTCATTTATTGTAAGATGATCATCTCCATTATCTTCATCCCAACATACTCCACTTAGACCTCCACCATGATCCCAAAGAATCAGAGCTGTTTTATCTGCTGGATAATTTGTCAACCCCCAGTTTATGAAGTTCCTCAAACTTTGGGGATCTCCCATATTCACTTCTCCAAGTGATTGATTCATAGGAGATGAGAAGGTTGTAGTATCACTATCTCCGACAATGGTATAATATCTAGTTTCTGACCAGTCGTTTGAATAATCTGGAGTTTCATATTCATATTCACATCTGTCAACCATGGCTATAATATTGACATCAGCTGTAGTTCCCCCAGCTTGTTCCATTTCATTCAAGTCTTCTAATCCAAAATATTCCAGGTTATTATCTGCACAAACATAAATCATAACGGTCCAATCTTTTGCTCCTGCTTTAAGAGTTGGGCTTTTAGTTAATTCTTCATTCTGACCTACAATCAAGAATAAAGAAGAAGATACTAAGATTACACAAAGAATAAGGAAACCATATTTCCTTCTTAGGTGGTTCATATAATCTTTTTGTAAACAATCCCTTTTATAGTTTTACAAAAGATTCTGCAACTCATTTCTTTTCATAAGTAAAGACTCATCAGTAAACTGAAAATATAGAATCCAATAATTTTTGTAAAAAGCACGTTTTTTAATAGGTTTATATCGATTGTCAATTAATGAATAACGAAAATACTGCTCTAAATGTTGTAGCTGTTTTTGCTCATCCTGATGACGAAGCTGGAGCTGTAGGCACTTTAATGAACCACAGCGATCGTGGAGATAATGTCTATGTCATTCTACTAACTCATGGTGAAAATGCTTCTTCTTTGCAAGGAACACATGATGAAATAACTATGATTAGACAAGGACATGTAAATAAAATTGAGAAAATATTGGGCGCACAATATAGATTACTTGACTTACCTGATTCTGGTGTATTTCCATCTGTAGAAAACGCAAAAAAACTTGCACGTATTTTTAAACAGCTTAAACCAGATGTTGTTATTACTTGGGAAAAATCACATAATGTTGGTACAGGACATCCTGATCATAGATATACTCATGATATTACACTAGATGCCATATCTTATGCTAGATATAATGATGATGAGGACAACTTAACTCCTAATAGAAAACCAATCAGTCTTTATACTCCACTGATAAGTTTAGATTCATCTAGTGATAATTGTGTGTATGTTGATGTAACTCACCAACAAGATAGAATAATGAAATTCTTTGATGTTTATGAAGAAGCTTATGGTGAATGGCCAGTTAGAGCTTTCAAGATTGCAGGAATGCTTATGATTGGAAGAGTTGCATTTGCAAAATATGGAGAAGCTTTCAAGAAATATACTTGGCGTAAAGCATTAAATCATCTTGATTAAGGTTCTATTTTTCAAATACAAGATAGTTAGATTTTTCTTCACCGAAAATTGTTATTTCTCCTAATTCGATATATTTTCTCTTTTTTCCTTCTCGACTTATTTTGAAATACCATGTGTCTTTTGCTTTCTTTTCTCCTTGGATTTTAACAATCTCATAGTCTCCTTTTGAAAATTCAAGAGAATCCCCATCATCTAGATAGATCTCTCCTTCAGCTGTAGAATCTGTTGGAGAAACTGTTGGATATACTCTAAGAGAAATTTTAGTGTCGTATATTTCTCCTGTATGTTGAATCGGTTTTTCAATGTAAGGTATTATTGAACCTTCCTTAACAAACAATGGTGTCACATCTAAAGGAACATCAATTTCATGTACTTTACCACCTTCAAAAACAAGTTCTCCACAGAAACTGTACCAATTTCCATGAGGAAGATAAACATCTCGTTTCCTT
>JAUWEG010000042.1 GCA_030608385.1 Candidatus Heimdallarchaeota archaeon | reverse complement strand
TATACAATAAACTGCCCCTATTTGTAGGGCATACTATCTATTCTCCTGTATCCTACAGAGCTAAATCAGAACTAAACGAAAATAGCAAAATAATGGCAATTAATGAAGAGGTTCCAGAACAGAATCATAATGGTATCGTTGCTTGGGATAATCCTAATGTTGTGTTAAATAACGTAGCAGTAATCTTATTCAGGGATAGAAATGAACCAAATTCCATTAAAGTTAGAATGGAACAATTGAAGAAAATAGTTGAACAAAAAACAGAAAAAGTTCTAGAATTATATCCTCGAGGAGAATCCAAGCTATCTAAACAAATTAGTTTAACATACTTAATCGATATAATAAGTATATATCTTGCAGTATTGTACGAGGTTGATCCATCTATTACTCCAAGCATTGATAATCTAAAGGGAGTGCTAAAAAAGAAACTTAATCTTCAAGATAAAATTGAAAAGGAATTTGAGTAAACTGCCTAAACCTTCCTTTTACAAATTATCAAATAGAAAGTTTTAATAAGGAAATCATTTTTACTTATTTAGAGTAAAAACCAGTGAAATACTTTAAGTGTTGCTTATGTGTGGAATTGTCGGGATTGTTCAACAGCAAGAAACAAAGATAGGAAAGACCATTATCGAAGCTTTAACCAAACTGGAATATAGAGGATATGATAGTGTTGGAATCGCATCTATTTTCGATAATAAGGTTTTGATAACCAAGGATCAAGGAAAAATTTCGGAAGTAACAGAAAGGATTGATATCAATAAGATAAAGGGGAAAATTGCTATAGGTCATACACGCTGGGCAACTCATGGTCCTCCAACTAAAGAAAATGCTCATCCACACACCGATTGCAGTGGAGAAATATCAGTAATCCATAACGGAATTGTAGAAAATTTTCGAGCATTAAAAGAAGAATTATTGAATCAAGGACACTCATTTCAATCAGAAACAGACACAGAAATAATCCCACATATGATAGAACAACTGGTGAAAAAAGAAGATATTTTATTGAAAGAAGCCATAATTCAAGTTGTCAGAAGGCTTGAAGGTACATTTGCAATATGTGTTGTGTCAAGCCTAGAACCTGACAAAATCTTTTGTGCAAAACGAGACAGTCCGTTGGTTATAGGAATTAATTCAGATAGAATGTTTTGTGCATCAGATATTCCTGCATTTCTAGATAAAACTCGAAAAGTGGTTCTCTTACATGATGATGAATTCGTCACATTATCTTCAGAAGGATATGAAATCATTGACTTTAACACAATGGTGAAAATACAGAGAAAGCCACACATAGTCTCTTGGAAACCAGAAATGGCACAAAAAGCAGGTTTCCCACATTTTATGTTAAAGGAAATACACGAACAACCAAATTCTCTTGCAGACTATATTAGAATAAAACAACCCGCGCTTAACAAAATTGCTGATAAAATCTATAATGCAGAAAAAATCTTTCTTTTAGCAGCTGGAACAGCACATTATTCCACTCTAACTGGAGAACATCTAATTAGGAAATATGCGAAAAAATCCTGTAGTGCAATTATTTCCTCAGAATATGAATCGATTACTAGTTTAATTGATGAAGATACAGTTATCCTGCCTGTGAGTCAAAGTGGGGAGACAATGGATACAATAATGGCAATCAAAAATGCGAAAGAGCTAGGCGCATCAATACTCTCAGCCGTTAATGTAATTGGGAGTACAATCACTCGTCATTCTGATGAAGTATTGTACTTGTATGCTGGACCAGAAATCGGCGTAGCGGCAACTAAAACATATACGGCACAGACTATTGCAATGTGGGACATAGGTTTGGAACTTGGAAAACTCTCAGGAGAAATTGATAACTCCGAGTACCTTGCAGCTAGAAAGTTATTCCAAGAAATACCAACTGTTGTCAAGCAAACTATTGTTAGGAATGAAGCAAGAGCTAACCATATTGCTTCGTGGTTTGCTAAAAAGAACAGTAGTTTCTATCTAGGAAGAGGTCTGAATCTACAAACAGCCAATGAGGGGGCACTAAAGATGAAAGAAATATCCTATATTCACAGTGAAGCTTACCCAGCAGGAGAATCAAAACACGGACCAATAGCTCTTGTAGAGGAAGATTATCCAGTAGTATTTGTGGCGCCTAAGGATCAAACAAACAAAAAGATGATTAGTAACATCATGGAAATGAAAGCAAGAGGAGCAACAGCAATTATAGTAATGGAAGAGGGAGATAAAGAGATAGAAGAATTGGCAAAATGGAAACTAGAAGTTCCGAAAGGATATTCAGAGATGCTTACAACAATACCATATATTATTCCGCTACAGGTGCTAGCGTACTATACAGCTGTGAGAAAAAACCTGAACCCAGATTATCCAAAAAATTTGAGTAAAGTTGTAACAGTACTTTGATAAACGATTAATTAATTAGATAATTGTTTTATTTGTCATTTTACTGAGCTCTAAAGCAAGGGAATCAAGGATTTGTTCCAAATCCTCAAGACTAAATTCAGTTGTCTTAAAAAAATTCTCAGAAACTGGAGCTAGGTGTACTTGTTTTCCCATAATAAATCTAACAGTTGGTTGTTTTAGAAGTCTCTCAATGAATGTTTTTCTTCTTTTTGGATAATAAATGAACAGTGATTCATTAATTATTTTAAGATTCAATAAAACCTCAAACAAACCAAAATGAAGTGTTATACCAGCATAGACACCATCTTTAACTCTTGATTTATCAATTCGATGTTGTATTCCCAATCTAGTCAGCAGTCTTTCAATTATTTTGTCGTTCAAATTTGTCGCAAAACCAACTCCAAAGCTGCTATTACCTCCAGAAACAAATCCATCTCCTTCTAGTATTCCAAATAAGAAATCCCATAAGTCCTTATCATTAATGCACTTATTTTTCAGATAATTAGTTATCGTATCCATCACTCTTAGATGTATCTCCATAATTAAATTTCTATTATCTCTAATCCCTAATGAACCACATTTGTTCCATTTTAGTACTTTATCATGTTTTGTTTCCCGAAGTTTTATTCGCTTTTCCTCTATTTCTACATTAGCTTCTTCTTTCCAATACTTTACAAGGTCTTTCTTGATTTGAGTTTGTTTTCTTTTATCTGAAGGTTTCTTACTATATGTTAATTCATACACAAGTTTATTTCCGTAAATTAGATGATTGTACTTCTCAACATAATACACGGCTTGTTCTGGTGTTGATGCATTTATCCTCCATGCCCATCCCTTCTTTGTTCCATCGGCGTAATAGCACCCAAAGTAATGAATAAATTCCAACAAATTAATCCTAATTGGAGCAAAGGTTGGTACATGGTTTCCCAGAAAGATTATCATCTCATTCTCATGTATTTTCCCCATTATCCCATCTTGAAACAATGTTGGTAGATAGAAATTCTCATAATTTTCTTTTTCTTTCAAATTTGAGGGTAGTTTTTCCACTCTTTTTACTAGTTTAATTCTTGCATCTGTAGAACGTGGAGCATCACTTAACCTCAGTGTAAGTGAATATTCATCACAATCTGATCTATTTGAGCGGTCAGTTTTAGTTATTAGAACTACTTCTCCAAATATTCCTTGGTCAGTAATTACTTCTACTTCAAACAAGCCGTGTTCATGTATTTCATACTCCTCCACAATCGAATTTGGTAACCGTATAATCTTATCCGCTGAAAGTTTCACTGGAAAATGATCCATTTGATAGATGTAACAAGTAACTGTTTCCCCTACCAAAGAATGTTCTATACATAGTGCTTGAGGTATGTAGAACCCCCACCCCTTTTTTGTTGCCGATAATTTGGCTGTTAAAACATGAGTTTCTAGATTGGAATCAATTAAGCTTAGGTCATAGAAGCACCCTGCCTCTACAGAATCTCTTAATTCTATAGGGAGTGTTAAATATCCTGCTCCACGACTATTCCCCTTTACTATTCTGCCTTCCCATTCGAAAACTTTCTTAGCTCCTTCTATTTCTGGAACTCTTTCCACTTTATCTACATCCATCTTTTCTGTACCACTAGTCTTATCAGGAAGTTTTCTAATAAACACCTGTTCTTTTCTATGATACTCTCCTAGATTGGGTATTTCATTGAGGATAGCATCTAGTAATCTTTCTGTTTTTTTGGTCGAAAGTTTCATCAACTCCGCTAAACGAGTTAGAGATACAGGAATTTCTGGTTTAATATCCCAGATGATTATTCCCCTGAGTCTGTTCTTATTGAGTATTTTTTCTTCCTTTCTCCACTCTTTTCTTAGAAGTATCCCTTGTTCTGTTGCTTGCTTAACCTCTTTCTTCTTTGTCCACACCTTACCATTCTTCAGAAACTTGGAGTAAGTCAGATTCTCCTCGTCTGCGATGATTTGCCCTAGTTTGTTAGATGATTTAGTTAACCCTGCGATCATCAAAGGGGAAAGAAAGGTCCAAAGGATAGTAAAATCGAAGGTCTTGCTCAGAGCAAGGACATTTAGAACAAGTAATGAACCTGTAACTAAGATAAGCGAAAGCCGTCCAAGTAACCTTACTCTTCTGATGTTATCCTCCAGAAAAGAGAACTTCTTAGTAAGATGTAATGCGTAGAAAAGGAAGGAGGAGGATATGATGAAACTAGCAAGGAGAAGAGAATATATTCTAGAGACCGGTTGTGGGTTCATAAGAAATGGTCTCTGGTTGAAGAATACGAGAATTCCAACATGTACTGCTGCTGTAAGGAGAGTAAGAATCAAGATTATGAATCTTAGAGTATATTTCTTGGTTTGACTAGTCAAGAAGTCCACAATCTTGTTGAATAGATCAGTAAAAGAATCTATTTCTGCGAAGAACTCTTGAACTTTCTTCCAAGTGTTACGGAAAGGTTTCTTATTCAAATCCAGTAGATACACACATTTTCCTATGTTCATAGCAGTGAAGAAATAAATGATAATAAGAGACCAGTGAAGAATATTGAGTAGATAAGATATCGCACACATAACAAGGAGTGATCCTACAGCTGTAAGAAGTTCTAACACAAGAAGTAATGTCTCCTTCTTCCGTTGTTCTTCCACTGACAAGGATTCTGTAAGATTGTGAGAGAGAGCTTTTCTCTTGATATTTTTTCTGAAAACATTCTTATCATTGAAAAGAAAGAAAAAAGCACCGTAAAATCCTAATAACCAATAAACTGCCTGAGAACCAAAAGGGAAGGAAATTGTGGGTGGTTCTGGAATGATTTCCACCTGATAGCGAAGGTCTTGGATTTGTATGGGGGTGTTTAATCTTGTAATCTGGAAACTTATTCGTAATTCATGGTATCCCATTTGAAGAGGAAGTTGAACGCTAATATTGGTAAAACTAACACTACGAACATACTTCGAAATGATTGTTTCTCCTTCACTTTTAACTTCTACAATCATGGAATCAAATGGATCTTCATAGCCAGAATCAATATTGAAACTAAGATAGAAATTAACCAAAGGTGAACCTTTTGTTTGGAAAACATCATAAAAAGTAACTGTCTGGAAGAAAGTAAGAGAGGTTATATCATAATCTGATGCCACCAATCTATCCAAAGGTTCTTCTGTTACTTCAGGTAAAGGAGCCGTCTCAATCTTACTTGAATTTAGAATGAGGAATATTCCTACATCGTGAGTAGAACCGCGAATGACAAAGTAAAGATTTTCACGATAATCTGTTGTATACGTTCGAATTTCCAAACTGTTGGTTTCATGCATTTGGTCTAAGTAACTAATTGTACCTTCTTCAAGAACAGTTGAACCTGCTTTTAAAGAATATTGAACCCCAGTAGAAACTTTCACTCCTTGACATTGGTAATCAACAGTAACATGTAACACTTGCTCAGAGTGATAAGTAGTAGGTTTTAAGGAAGATAAATCAAAAGAATGAATAAAACGCCCGTCTCCCCATTGGAAAGAATCAAAGACATCAGAACCTATATCAAAATGCAAAAGAGAACCAGAGAGAGAAATAGTGGATATCTGAATTAGGTCACTAGAATACTGGACAGAAAAATTAATAGAAAGAAGATTAAACCCAGCATCAGGTTGGAAAATGAAATTCATCTCATTGCAAGAATTCGCTTGAAAACATCTTGATGCCACCCACACATCATTTATGCTGAGTTCTACTTCCTTCACAAAGGCACGAATTTCATTTGCAAAAAAGGAAAGCGTAAGATTGAGTTTATCAGTTCCTTTAGAATAATAGAAGGCAGAAGAAGTAGATCTTTTCTCCCCACCCATTTGATTGCCCCAAAAAGTTAACCAATTTGGAAAAGCAGGAAGATCTCCGGGAGTTTTTAACAAAGTAGGAACTTCTATCTTCTCAATTTTTGTAGTATTGAAAATGGTTAAAGAACCAACTGAACTAGAATCAGATTGCCCTCCACAAAAAATGGATATATCCAAATCTCCTGAAAACTGTAAAGGAAAAAGAAAAGTTTCTGTTAGATTGTGAGATAAGCCATCTTGAAAAATTCGCTCTATGGTAAATTCAACTGAAGTATTACCAATTGTAAAGACTGCATTCAAACCTTCCTGAGTACTGGTATCATTAACCATGAAGAAAAGCGTTAATCTGTTGAATTCACTTAGTTCCAGAGAACTAAAAGTTAGATGAAAGGTCTCTTCGTGATAAGTTTCATCAAAAATAAAGATAAGGTTCTGATTGAGAGAAGATGTTGTTTGTACATCATTGGTTCCAGAGTAAAAGGTAGAATCAGCGTTTATAGAAAAAAAACCACCACTAACTATGCATATTACCACTAGAGTACAATAACCCAAACCTTTGATATTCAATTTCTTCTATAATATTATCAGAAGATTCGTTTATAAACGAGAGAAAAAATAGTAAAAAGTATATTTCTTTTTAGTTTTTATATTTCCATTTAGTATTTCTAGAGAATTGGAATGGTACCTATCTGGAGAAGAATTTGAGGAACATAAAGATGAAGCATTCAAGATACACAAAGAAAGAAGTAAACATCAGTGGAAACAGATCTTAGGAGAATACAAACCATAGTGATAAGCCGGAGAATACGATAAAAATCTTTGGTTTTTAATAGATGTGGATAATTCAGTAAATAAGGATAGGTGCTTTCTACAATTAAGCTAGATTTATTAATGAAGAGATTAAATTAAGCTATTAGATTGAGTGATAAAGATGTTCAAAAGGAATAAGTTCAAAGTACAAGAATAGTTCTTTGCGCGTTCCACTATAAGAATAATCAATGATTTTCTATTACAACATAGTAGTACCTATCTAGCATAAATAGGAGGAATAATCCAAGGAGAATACTTATGTCCGGAAAATTAATCATAGAAAATTTAGAAAAAGTGTATAAAGGAGAGGTGGAAACCATCGCAGTAAGAGATTTCAATCTTTCTCTGAATAGTGGAGAGAGTGCTACTTTAGCTGGACCTAGTGGCTCAGGAAAGAGCACAATTTTGCTTTGTATAGCAGGATTATTAGAACCTACATTCGGGAAAATAATTAGCAACGGGAAGCTAGTCAATGCCTTTACTGAAGAAGAATTAGTTGATTACCGTCGTCAAACAGTTGGGATAGTATTCCAGAGTTATAATCTCATCGAATACTTTACCGTGTTTGAAAATATCGCTTTCCCCCTCTGGATTGCACAAAAAAGTAAAAAAGAAATCAAGGAACGAGTTGAGCTTTTGTTAGATGAACTCGATATCAGTCGCTACGCTCAAACCTATCCCCGTTTCTTAAGTGGAGGAGAGCAGCAACGAGTAGCAATAGGTATAGCTTTAGCTAATAATCCACAAATTATTCTCGCTGATGAACCTACAGGTAATCTTGACCGTGAGACTGCTGACATTGTGATTAATTTACTTTTTAAAGAAGCTCAAGAACATAAGAAAATCCTTCTTTTAGCTACCCATGACGAGAAAATCATTGAGAAGTCCAAACAAGTCATATCTTTAGAAAAACGGATAATCTAAGTGTATAAATACAATTAGCTGTAAAATAATCGAATAAATCTGGAGAATAGAAAATGTTCAAACTAAAAACCTTCAAGGGAAGAAAGTGGTTCTTTTTTTATTCAACTCTTATTACAACTATCTTTCTAGTAATATTCTTGTTCGGTTCAGTTTATTCAACAATTTATGCTGAATACTACAAGGAAATTATGCTTGAAACAGAAGATATTGGTGGGCATGGAAGACTTATAGATTTAAGCTATGAAAAAAGATTCGATTATTTTTTAGAATCAGATGTTGTGAAGATTACTGATTTTATTTCGAATATTTCTTCAATTTCAGATGAAAATCACTTTACACTTTATATGTTTTTAAGTTTTGAAGAGAAGATTATAATACCACATGATGGTGGGCAAGAGACAGTATATATTCCAAGAAATTTCAATTTCACAACAAGTAGTGGAAATTTTAGTGCACCAATTTACATTACATCCAAACCATTACTACAATGGATGTTTCCTGACAAAACAGTAGTTAAAGATGACATATTCTTTTCCAGTACTTATAGTGTTAGTAATAATCTGGAAATTAATGATACTATCACTCTAAGCAAAGACTCGTCTGATTTTGAATTTAAATTCTGTTCTTCTTATACAGAAGATTATAGAGTTTTACACAAGCGTTTAAAAGGAGCTCTGATAAATTTCGAAAATCTTCCAAGTATGAATACTTCTTTTGAGGGAGAAAATGTTAATGCTGAATTTTACATTGACATTAGTTCAACATTTTTGGATAGTATAGATCCTTACAAAATTGATGATTATAGAACAGAAGTAGAAGAAATAATTGAGGACGAAGCATCTAGAATAGGATTGTTAATAAGTAAAAAATATTCGAGTACAGGATTTGATTATGAAGACTTTATCAGTACAATATCACTTAATCTTGTTTTGATTGAAATGATCTTATTTCCAAGTTTGTTAATACTTGGGGTCATTTTATGGATTTTGACAAAGGAAGGGAATGATACACTTAAGAAAGAATTACATCTGTACTATACCCGAGGAGCTAAGAAAAGGCAATTCGTTAGACACTATTCAGTTATTCACTTACTCAATGACATAGTCGTTTTAATCTTCTTATGTGGGATTGGAGAGTTAATTACACAGGTTGGATCTCAAAATTCTTCTTTTTTGATTTCATTTGTAGGAGGGATAATATTACTAATACCAATTGAAATCATAAAAATAGTTACATTAAATCGTTTCACAAAAAAGCAATTTGATCTATTCCAAAGTGATTATAAAAAGAAAGAAAAGAAGGGAAAAGAGCAAAAAGAACTATCACTAAAAACCATATTGCTCTTAAGTTTTCTAGGTCTAATATTCCTTGCTTATTCTTTTGCTCTTCCATATATTAGTCCTAATTTCTTTTCATCAATTATCTTAATCGCAAGAATTGCGGCAGGTGTACTATTTTTCATTGTAGTTACTTTGTTCTCCATTAGAATCAATCTTACTACAAGTCTAAGTCTAATAAATAGAGCATTTTCAAGAACAAAGGATATTAAATTGTTTCTTCAAAAAATGATTGTTTCAAAACAAAGAAGCATTAAATTATTCATCCTAATTAACTTCTGGTTAATTTTAATGACAAGTTTTGCTTTAAATACTGTAAGTCTATACCAAGAATTGGAAAATAGCTATGGTCAAAATTATGCTGACGTAAGTTTTCAAGTTGGTTCTCGCTCTTTTGTGAACACTTCAGAAGTAAATTTCATCTTATCTGATAAAGATGTCGAATCATATGTACAAGCAGTAGAATTGACCACTCCAGAGAGTATTGAAATGAGTAAAATTTCTTATTGGGAAGAAGAGACATGGAGAGATAAAATCTTTTTTGTTTCCATTAGTAACATTACAGCTACATGTCCTGATGTTTTTAATTTAGAGAATTCAAAGGGAAAGGATTTCAATTTTCAAGAAATGCTTCTGAATAATCGCTCCATTTTAGCATCTAGAGACTTAGTAAAAGGAAAGAGTTATACATTAGGTGATAATATAAGTCTTGCAATAAGACCAGTAGAATTTCAAGTACCGATCAATTTTACTCTAACAGAAGAACCAATAAAAGCTAATTTCACAGTTTTTGACTTCTTTAATATTTTTCCGTTCATTTCCGATTATGGTTGGGATTATAATTACAAATATGGGAGTTCTACAGTTAAAACATATTATTATGTTGCAGATATTTCGTTGCTAGAAGATTTTTATGGAGATTCGTTCTTCTCATCATTATATATCAAACTCAAAGATGGAGTTGACCCCATAGAATGGTATACTAAAATTGAACTACAATTGGGTTTACTAAAAAATGAGTTTCTTATACGTGTAAATGGAGAAAGAGTGAGTAATGATTATCTTGGACCTGTTGATGCAGACTTATCCAACATTGTATGGAATATACCTAAAATTGAAGCATTCATCCTTACATTCGCAACCATTTGCTTTACTCTTTTTTACTTCCAATCAATTATTGATACCAATAAGAGATCGATTTTTGTTGCAATAGCTCGAGGAATAGAAATCAAGAAGTTAAGAAGAAACTTGATTATGAGCACATTTGTCTTACTTGTAATCAATATTTTATTGGGTTTTTTAGTTGGGGTTGTGCTGTCTGCTCTATTTCATCCTGGAGTCAAAGCAATAGATATCAAGATTTATAGTCTAAGTACTATAGCTCCCCTTACACTTTACTATCTTCTTTTTATTTTGGGAATGAGTTTTCTTGTATCCCTATTGAGTTATTCCTTTGTAAAGAAGAAATTTGATACTTCTATAATCACACAAATGGGTGAACAAATTTTAGGGGGATAAAATGTTAAAAAGTTAATAATTGAAAACTTAGAAACAAACAAAGGAAAGTTGACTTCTATGTTGGGAGAAGAGGAAGAACCTACTTTTGAAGAATAGTTTAAAAAGTTGGAAAATTTGTTTATAACAAATAAATATCTTCCTAATTATCCTTTATTAACCTAGTTTTTAACAGATTAATGATAAAGGTTATATACTGGTTTTGAGTAAAAAAGAGTGAAAAAGAAATTGATGCTGTAACGGTTTTGTAAAATTACAAATTAAGAAAAGGATATAATTAGGAAAAGACAAAGGTGTACAAGAAAATGAAAGCAGTAATTCTTGCAGGTGGTAAAGGAATTGACCTTTTTCCACTCACTCAAACTAGACCCAAACCAATGATTACTCTTCTTGGTAAACCTATTCTAGAATATCTTATTGAAGAATTGAAAGAAGTTGGTTTAACTGATATTTTAATAGTTACAGGATATAAAGGAGAACAAATCAGGAATTATTTTGGAAAAGGTAAAGATTTCGGTGTATGTATTCACTATGCAAATCAAGGAGATAAGGAAGGTATAGTTGCAGCAATATTGGCTGCGGAAGAATATATCAATGACGATTCTAGATTTTTGCTCTTATTTAGCGACATTGTTTCTGAGAAGGGTTTAATTCAGAGGACTCTCAATGCATATGAAAATACTCAATCTGATATGACCATGACCCTTACTCTTCAAGGCGATACAGGAAATTTTGGTATTGTTGAAATAGATTCTATGGGAATGGTCAAAAAAGCAGGCATCAAAACAGCTGAATTATCTTCTCGCAGTAAATATGTTGATGCTGGTTGTTTTATCATTAAAACAGATATCTTTGAGGAAATAAGAAACGGTGCTTCCTTAGGGCAAGCTATCAACAATCGCATTGAAAAGGGTGATAAAGTAGCAGCTGCCATCTGGGAAAAAGAATGGATAGACATCGGAAAACCTTGGAATATCATTGAAGCCAATAAATTACTTCTTTCAAAAGTTAAAGAAACCAGAATCGCTAAGGACGTTATCATAGGTGCGAATGTTGAATTGAAAAATTCAGTAATTATTGAAAAGGGTACAGAAATTAGTGCTGGTGCAGTTCTCAATGGCCCGCTTTACATTGGCCCTAATAGTTACATTGGAAATAATACTCTCATTCGCGATCATTGTTCTATAGGTGAAGGAACAGTTGTTGGTTTTGGAAGTGAAATCAAGAATTCGGTTCTTTTTGAAGGAGCCAAAATATTTGGACTATGTTATGTTGGCGATAGTGTAATTGGTAAAAATACTATTCTGTCTTCAGGAGTGATCACAGTAAATACTGAAACACCACGAAAAGAGATTGAGATGGATGTCGGTGGAAAAGATCTATCTACAGGTTTCACTAAACTTGGTGCCATTATTGGAGATAACTGCGAGATAGGTGTTAATTGTCTAATCTACCCTGGAAGAAAAATCGCTTCAGGAAGTGTTATTTCTCCTGGAACTTCAGTAAAAACTGATATCAAAAATAAGAGCTAATCCCATAAAAAATCTTAAAGAAAGAAAAAAGAAAGTAAAGTGTATCTACTTTTTGATTTTTTAGTAATCAAAGTCAGTAATTTCTAACAGGGTAATTATCTGTAACAACATGGTTCTAGCATGGGCTGGGCAATTAGGATCTTGCGATATCTCATCAAGGATTTCAATTGCGTTATTAGCTTTCACTGCTAAACTTAGTTCTGGATCCGGTTCTTTTATTATCTCCAGCGAATTTGTTGCTGCTCTTCTAATATTCCTTGGGACTGTTGTATCCTCACTTATTCTTTCCAAAAGCTGTACTGCTTCATCTATTTGTTCGAGGGTCTCATCGTTCATTTTAATACCCCTTTCAAAAGTTATGGTCAGTATCTGTCTTACACTCCATTTTTTAATCATTTCGGTTTAAAAGAAAATAATAAATAAAAACAACGATATTTCTTCAAAGATTATATTTTGTTTGTATATTGATTTAACCACTTCACATAATCAACGATTCCTTCTTCTATAGGAATTTTAGCATCCCAACCTAAAGATTGCAGTTTCAAAGTATCTACTGAAGTAAACACAACATCCCCCTTCCATCCCCTCTTTCCTCCTGTAAAAGTATAGTTGACTTTCTCTAAACCTAATGCTTCTGACATATTGATAGCTACTTGTTTTACTGTAGTTTGCTCATCTGAACTAACATTGTAAACATCAAACCCCTTCTTCATCTTTGTATGAGTCACATCAAAAGCATTTATTGTGTCAACTATATGTAGATAGGTTTTTGTTTGAGATCCATCCCCAAGAATTTCCAAATTACTTGAATTTTTCTTCAACTTATTATAAAAATCAAACATAACACCGTGTGTAGAACGAGGTCCATAGATGTTTCCTAATCTCAAAGAGACTATATTAATATTGTATAATGAGGAATAACTTGAACAATACATCTCTGCCGCGGCTTTTGCAGCTCCGTAGTTACTAATTGGTTTCAATTGATAATTTTCAGGTGTTGGATAAATTTCTGGTTCGCCATAAACTGTTCCAAGAGAGCTAGCAAAAATAAGTTTTGAGATTTCTTTTTTTCTCATAAATTCTAATATGTTGAACGTCCCAAGTATATTAACTTCAAAATCAAAACGTGGATCACTAACGCTTAATTTTACATCTGGTTGTGCAGCTAAATGGAATACATATTCAAAATCACTGTCCAATTCCATTAATTTATCATAATCTCTGACATCTGTTTTACTAAAGGTAGCAGTGCCGTTCTCAATATAGAATTTGAGATACCTTAAATCTGTTTTTGCAGATAAATCATCTACTACTGTTACATGGAATCCTTTCTTAATCAATAAATCCACTAAATAGGACCCAATAAAACCACACCCACCAGTTATTAGAGCTTTCTTTGAAATTAGAAAAACCTCCTTGAAAACTAATCTATAGCTTTAGCAAAATTTTCAAGTGCAGTTAAGAATATTTCAATTTCTTCCAGTGTATTGTAGATATATAGCGATGCTCGGGTTACTCCGTCGCCTTGAGCAGGACTCATACCTATCTGATATTGGAATGGGTGCACACACATGTTTCCAGAACGCATTAGAATCTTACGATGCGGTAACATTTCATTGAAATACTCTGTAACATCATTGTGATTCATAGAACCTGATTTTGGTCTAAAAGATACAAGAGCTGCTCTTTGTTTATAATCAAGAGGACCAAGAACTTCAAATTTCTCTAATTCTAGAACTCCTTCTAGAAGTCTTCTTGAGAAAGATTGTTCTTGTTTGTGAATGTTATCCATTCCTATTTTTTGCAAGTAATCAACTGCTGCACCAGCTCCTAGCATACCACCATAGTTCTGTAATCCTGCCTCGAATTTGTGTGGTGGCGGGAGGTATTTTGGAATAATTTTACCATCTTTATAGACAACATCCTCAATTACATCACCACCTACAAGAAACATTCCAAGTTCTTCTAGTAGTTCATATTTACCATATAAAACACCAACACCTGTGGGGCCACATGCTTTGTGAACACTTAAAACACTGAAATCAACATCCAATTTTTGTACATCTAACTTATTATGAGGTGCATATTGAGCTTCATCAGAAACCACCCAAGCTCCATGTTCATGAGCGAGTTTAACAATGTCTTCTAGAGGTGCAATGGTTCCTGTAAGATTTGAAGCATGAACAAATGATACAATCTTAGTTTTATCATCTATTTTTTCTTCAAAATCAGTTAGATCAAAAGTACCATCAGGTTTCGCATTTACAATTCGCAAATCACTTCCGGTTTCTTGACATTTCTTGAAGAATGGGAGCATTCCACTATGATGTTCTAAAGATGTTGTGACAACATTTTCATCTTTCTTTATTGGAAGAGTGGCTGCAACAATGTTCAAACCTTCGGTTGCATTTCGCGTCCAAACTATTTCATTTGAACTCTTTGCATTAATAAATGATGCAATCTTCTGCCTTGATTCTTCAGTAAGTAAACTTGTTTCAATGCCAAGGCTATGAGTTGACCTCCCTGCGCCACCACAAGCCCCTAGATATTTGTAGTAATATTCCATAGCTTCCCAAACTTGAACTGGTTTGAGTGCCATACATGCTGAATCAAAATAAATTAGGCTTTTTCCTTCATAAAGTTCATTTAAAACGGGAAAATCTTTTCTAATACGAGACCAAACAACCATTTTTTATCACACCTTATTTGACTAGATCTGAGAGGAGTTTCCACTCAAAACCTTCTTCTGCCTTCCATTTTCTTTGAACAATTCCTTCTTCAACTAATTGCTTAACTGCCAAAATTACATCTCCGCCTGATGAACATCCGGCACAGAGATCTGGAAAAAAAGCCCTCATAGCCATGATTTCTTTTGTAGTAGCGGGATTCTTCTTCTTTAAGATTTCAAGTATACATTGAACATTACGTTCTTTGAAGTCGCTCATAGTACCAAATAGTAAGTTTTAATGATAAATTTAAATTGTTCTACTCTTGTAATAAGTAAGAGGTTTTACATTTAGAAAAATTCTGAGAGAGATTTTTGACCCTTTAATTTTAAAGATTTTTCAGAAAAAGTCATCAAATGACCATTAATCTTAGAAAGATTAGTAACATAATAGCTGTTATTTACTTTAGTAACTAAGAGCTTTCCCTTTACTCCAACAATTATCCCAGTAATTTGTAGTGTTTTTTCAACTTCATTTAATATTGGGTTTACATCTAATGAAGGAATATCCCCATAATATGAAGATAGGCTTGTTTCTTTATGTAACAAATCTGATGGTTCTGATACAAGGGATTGTTTTTCTAGATATGACAAAACATCCTTTGTTAATTTTCTAAAATCTGGTAGTGAACGAGTGAGATCATAATTCAATTTTTTCGCTTTTGTTGCTTTTCGTATTGCTTGTGATATGCTTAAATCTGAAGAAATTTTTTTTTCAATAGTACGGGCTTCAAATCCATTTTTAACTCTAAGGATTTCTATTGCCACATCAGCTCCTTGATTCACCCACCTCTTTAAAGGGTTAAATGAAACCCCAACTTTCACATCATTTGCAATAAGAGCAAGATAAACTGAGCTTTTGTGAGTTTTACAATATTCATAAGCTGCTGAATTTGCACAATTCCCAAAGGGCTTTGATGCATCACAAAAGAGGAAACAGCGTTGAAAATCTTGTTGTTCACAAGTGTAACATCTATTGTATTGTTCAGTAACTGAATTGTTACAAAAGTAATATTCTTCCTTATTTATTGAATGTCCTATACATATTTTTTCTTCAGATACTGTTACGTTAAAAGAATCACCTGGAGAAAGAGATTTCTTTATTACTTCATTAGAATTATCATCAGGTTTTCTCAGAAGAAGAAAGGCAAAAGGAAAGGTTGAAGGATTCCATTTAACAGCTGTTAAGTGCTCTATCATAGAATTCCCCTTAGTATTATTCAGACATTACCAGTATATGTTCTTCTCCAGCAGATAATTGTTTTTGACATTCTTCAAAAATTAAATATATTTTTTCTTTGAGCTGAGTAGAAATAATTCCTTTATCTGTTAAATGATCAATAAGACCTTCATCGATAGTTTTTATCTCTTCTCCTTTTTTAACTAAAAGTAGTCCTAAGTCAATATATCTGAGTTTTCCACCACTACAAAGCTCTATGGGTGTCACTATTTTTACTGTTTCACCTAGAAGATTGTCGTCTCTAAGAATCTTCATATGTAGCGACCAACTGTTTTCTTTGGCAATTATGGAGGAAGTGTCACCTTGACTAATATCGATGTCTAGACTATAATGGACACCTCGAGAGGATCTAAAGCTTCTTTTGATGATTAGAACATCATCTGACCAACTTAACTGGCCTAAAATTCTTTCTTGGGGAGGAGAAGTCAATTTATACTCTTGCAAATACATAATAGAATTTTCACTGAAGTCGGTTTCTAAAATAATATCTTTAAGGATAGTCGATATTTTATTTCCATCTAGATCTTCTGCAATTCTTTCAGCAAAAGTTGTAGTAAGCTTTAGTTCTTGTGAGTAAGCCATGAACCAGTGATACATAGGTATTGTTTGAATTACTGTGTTTCGGATTTCTGTAAGTCTCTCCTTGGCATCTTTAACTAGTAGAACATGAGCAACGGTTTGTCCAGCTTGTAATATTCCAGGCCCATATGACGAACCAGAAATTAGTAAGTCAAGTTCTTCGGCTCTTTGAACGAGTTGATCAATGTCAGCCTGAATTGCTTCTTGAGGTGCTTTAGTAGCACTAGTTCTCATAATTAAACCGTGATCTTGAGGACGTAAATTTTTACCTAACTCAAATAATTTATCTCTATCCTCTTTAGGTAATTTTCTTGAAACTCTGACAAAATTCGCATCTCTTTCTAATATTACAGATTGACCAGGAAAATGAATAACTGTTGAACAAACAGGCAATTGATCTTCAAATATGTTAAGTTGTTTAATTTGAACAACTACTTTTTGCCCGCGATGGAAACTTGAACCGAATAAAATAGCATTGACATTTTCTCCTATATCTATTACTGAAAGGTTCTTCTCACTATTTACATGCACAACCTTGCCGTTGTAAACGGCGTGTAACTGAACTGGGTGTTGGAGAATTATTGAATTAGGAATTTGCTTATGAAACAAAGCAGTAATTGAGGAAACATATTCTTCATCTCCTTCCACGGAGATTCCATAACCCCCTAAAATATCCTGAATTTCAATATCATAAGGAGCCAGCTTTTCTTCAATTTTGAATAGAGAAAGTTGTTCTGAAAGAGGTTGAACAAGTTCAAAGTTTAAATTTTCAGACACTAATTTGATTAGTGCAACATCATAAATACTTCTTACACGAAATGTTGGAGATACCATCACAAAGTCACCTATAGGCAGAAATTAACTGCACTGAATAAAAACTTAATGAAATAAAAGTTTGAGAAATCGCTGGAGCCAGGACGGGGATTTGAACCCCGGAGGCTAATGCCAGAGGTTTTCGAGACCCCCGCCGTACCACTTGGCTATCCTGGCATTAAAGGGTAAAATAAATAATTGTGAGGATTAATAACGGATAAATTGTCTACTACCACAGTTAGTACAACCTGTGGAAGAGCAATTGGAACAGTAATGCTTTCCACACTTAGCGCATTTAGAGGCTGCTTTATTACTGCAATTAGTGCACCCTTTTATGCCAATACGTTGACGAATTTTTACTCCAGCATAAATACTACCAATGACTATGCCTATCCCAATTATAGAAAAAAGAATTGGACGAATTATTCTCCAAGCTGGTGAAGAGGTTGGAGTAGAATCTTTCACCAATTTTACTATTGTTGTATCATAATATTCAACTAAATTCCCCGCTGGATCAACCCATGTAATATAGGGTTTTACTTCACCCACCATCATGCCAATAAGCTCATCAATAAAATTGACATTTATTACACTAGGATTAACTGTAATTCGGAAAGCACCATCTGTAGTATAATTATTGGAAAATTCTCCATTTATCCAGCTTTCAAAAGCCACATCAACAATATCATCATACTCCACTCCATAAAGCGGGTCATAGGCTCCTACTGTTGTGAACTGAGTAAGAACTAAAGACGATATAATAACAAGTAATAGTGTATAATGTAAGCGACTACTCATTAAGGAGAGAGGAGTAATAAAACTTAAAAGAATTTCGAAGGGACACATTAAATCATTTGAATCTAATGAGGGATCTTCCTTTACAATTTGGACAACCACTAGAATAACAACTATCGCAAAATGCTTGACCACAGTTCTTACAGGTGCCTAGAGCACTTTTTTTGCAAGTCATACATCGTTTACCAAAAATCTTAGGATAAAAACGATAACTACCATAAATTAGGAATATTACACCTGCTGTCCCTAAAATTCCTCCACCTACTACAAGAACCCAATATCCGAAACTT